>NZ_JVRR01000003.1 GCF_001070715.1 Streptococcus pseudopneumoniae | reverse complement strand
ACTAGCTATGTTCCTATCAAATGGTCAACTGCACTAGAAAAAACAGCCTTTTCTCGTGCAGCAGAAGCTTCTGTAACTAGGCATCATAAACGTTTATCTAACAAAGATATTTGGAGTGCCTGGCCTTCAGGTGGGTTCTCTCTCGCAGAAAACTTAGCTTGGAACGATGATGGATTTATGACAGCTATTGATCAATGGTATGAGGAAAAAGCCGATTATGTTAAATCTCGTAGTGGGGCAAGTGTCTCTGGTCAAACTGGACACTATAAATCCTTAATCAATCCAGGAATGACCTATATGGGTTTGGCAGCCTTTGATAATCCTAAAAATAGTTGGATTACCGTTGCACAAAGTTTCGGAACATCATCTGGTGGCTCTGAAGAATTAGCTGGTGGTTATGGAAAAGCCATTCAATACACAGAAGCCGACTCTTCTCAAATTCAAACATTTGCGACCAAGGCGAATCTTTTTGACAAAGATTTGAAAGCTATCGGAACTCATACCAGTAAGCAAACAAAACAAGGTAAGTCTAACGGGACTAATAAACCAGGTTTCTTTTTTCAAATGCAAGATATTAAATATGGCCGATGGGTTCGTTCTGGCTCTCGCTGGTGGTTTAAAGGCTCTGATGGCTCTTACCCATCTAATGGCTGGGAAAAAATCGATAAAGTCTGGTATCACTTCGATAGTTCA
>NZ_JVRR01000046.1 GCF_001070715.1 Streptococcus pseudopneumoniae | reverse complement strand
ACTCAAGTACTGCCTACGGCTAGCTTCCTAGTTTGCTCTTTGATTTTCATGGAGTATGAGCAGGTATCTGTGGAGGATAGGAGAAAAGTACAAAGGTCTATTAGCGTGGAATTTAAGGGAGCACTCACTTTTGAGCAAGAGTTAGCCCTGTCAGATATGATTTCCAAAGAAAATGGTTTACTCCATGCGGAGACTGGTTTTGGGAAGACCGTTTTAGGTGCTGCTCTCATCTCTGAACGTAAGACAAAAACAATTATCCTAGTTCATAATAGGCAACTCTTAGACCAATGGCTGGATCGTTTAAACCATTTTTTGACTTTCGAAGAGGAAGAAGCTACCCGTTATACGGCATCAGGCCGTGAAAAGGTGATAGGCTATGTTGGGCAGTACGGTGGGACTAAGAAATGGCTGAGTGAACTGGTTGATGTCGTTATGATCCAATCTCTATTTAAGTTGGAAAATAGTCAAAGTCTTTTGGATGAGTATGAGATGATGATTGTGGATGAGTGTCATCATGTCTCTGCCTTGATGTTTGAAAAAGTTGTGGCACAGTTTAGAGGGAAGTATCTTTACGGTTTGACGGCTACGCCTGAGCGTAAGAATGGTCATGAGCCTATCGTTTTTCAGAGAATTGGTGAGATACTCCATACTGCTGGTAAGAGGGAGACATCTTTTAAACGGCAATTGCAATTAAGATTCACTTCTTTTGGTCATCTGGAAATTGAAAAGACCAAAGCAAGTAATTTTATACAGCTCAGTGATTGGATTGCTACTGACACAGTGAGGAATCAGTTGATTCTCAAGGATATTCTAGCCCAAGTGGCAGAAGGTCGGAATATCTTGGTTCTAGTCAATCGAATTCAACAGATAGATGTCTTTGAAAAGTTATTGAAAGAGAAAGAGGTTGATGACTGTTACATTATTAGCGGAAAAACCAAAGTCCGAGAAAGAACGAGTTTACTGGAGACGTTAGAACAGTTAGATAAAGGGTTTGTTTTGTTATCTACTGGAAAATACATTGGCGAAGGTTTTGACTTACCTCAGTTGGACACGCTGATCTTGGCAGCCCCCTTTTCTTGGAAAAATAATTTGATTCAGTACGCAGGCCGGATTCATAGAAACTACAAGGATAAGTCCTTGGTACGTATTTTCGATTATGTGGATATTCATGTTCCTTATTTAGAAAAGATGTTTCAGAAACGACAAGTAGCTTATCGAAAGATGGATTATCGTATCATCGAGGGTGAGGAGAAACCATTCGTTTATGTTGATAGTAGATATGAGAAGGTGTTGAGAGAGGACTTAGCAGGGGAAAGACAGGAATGTATGCTTATTTTACCTTATGTGCACCAGACAAAACTGATGAAATTTCTAAAAGAATTTAGGATTAGTCAAATTGAGATATGTATACCAGAGACGGTTGCAAATAAAGCATGGCTAGACCAGTTGAAGAGCCAGAAAATTAAAGTATCTTTTACTCAATCAAAAATAGTCACGCCTATTCTTTTGGTAAACAAGACCATTGTTTGGTATGGTGCAATGCCATTATTAGGGAAGGTAGATGAAATGACCATACTACGTTTGGAATCAGCTAGTATAGCTTCTGAACTAGTGGCAGGTTTACGATAGAGAAAACTTTTGAAAATTTCTATGTATGATTTTCATTTCTTTAGTGAGAGTGATGACATTTTCACATTCGAAGCACATCTAACAAGCAGAAGTGAGATAGGTCTTGCAAGAATGGTAAAAATCTGATAAACTAAGTAGTAATTGAATAGAAATCTGCAAGACTAGTAACTCAAGGGAAGTATATCAGGGAGGAGAGCCGTGACTGCAAGCTCTCTATATGAAAGCTGGGTGAATTCACTTGCGCATGGATTTAGAAATGAAGGTCTGACTTGTCAGATGAAAACGGATGGTACCGCGTGTCAACGCTCCGAGTGGAGTTTTTGGCATGTGGTTTTCTTTTTATCTACGAGCGACTGATGGAGGAAATATGTCAACTATTGAAGAACAATTAAAAGCGCTTCGTGAAGAAACGCTGGCTAGCTTGAAGCAGATTACTGCTGAAAATGAAAAAGAGATGCAAGATTTGCGTGTCTCTGTCCTTGGTAAAAAGGGTTCTCTTACTGAAATCCTCAAAGGGATGAAAGATGTCTCTGCTGAGATGCGTCCAATTATCGGGAAACACGTCAATGAAGCTCGTGATGTCTTGACAGCAGCCTTTGAAGAAACAGCTAAGCTCTTGGAAGAAAAGAAAGTCGCGGCTCAACTGGCTAGCGAGAGTATCGATGTGACGCTTCCAGGTCGTCCAGTTGCGACTGGTCACCGTCACGTTTTGACACAAACCAGTGAAGAAATCGAAGATATCTTTATCGGTATGGGTTATCAAGTCGTGGATGGTTTTGAAGTGGAGCAAGACTACTATAACTTTGAACGTATGAACCTTCCCAAAGACCACCCAGCCCGTGATATGCAGGATACTTTCTATATCACTGAAGAAATCTTGCTCCGTACCCACACTTCTCCAGTTCAAGCGCGTGCTATGGATGCCCATGATTTCTCTAAAGGTCCTTTGAAAATGATCTCACCAGGGCGTGTGTTCCGTCGTGATACGGACGATGCGACCCACAGTCACCAATTCCACCAAATTGAAGGCTTGGTTGTTGGGAAAAACATCTCTATGGCAGATCTTCAAGGAACCCTTCAGTTGATTGTGCAAAAAATGTTCGGTGAAGAGCGTCAAATTCGTTTGCGTCCATCTTATTTCCCATTCACAGAGCCATCTGTTGAGGTGGATGTTTCTTGCTTCAAGTGTGGTGGAGAAGGCTGTAACGTATGTAAGAAAACAGGTTGGATCGAAATTATGGGTGCCGGTATGGTTCACCCACGTGTCCTTGAAATGAGTGGTATCGATGCGACTGTTTACTCTGGATTTGCCTTTGGTCTTGGTCAAGAACGTGTAGCCATGCTCCGTTACGGAATCAACGATATCCGTGGATTCTACCAAGGAGATGTCCGCTTCTCAGAACAGTTTAAATAATGATTAGAAAAGTAGAAAAGGTAGATGTTGAGGTGTTGGCTAAAATTGCCAAACAAACCTTTAGTGAAACATTTGCGCATGATAATACAGAAGAGCAGTTACAGGAATACTTTGAAGAGGCTTATAGTCTGAGAGTTTTGTCAACTGAGTTGGAAAATCCAGAATCCGAAACCTATTTCATTATGCATGAAGAGGAGATAGCTGGTTTTCTCAAAATCAACTGGGGAAGTGCTCAGACTGAGAGAGAATTAGAGGATGCTTTTGAAATTCAACGCCTTTATGTGCTACAAAAATTCCAAGGATTTGGACTAGGTAAGCAACTGTTTGAATTCGCTCTTGAACTTGCTACAAAAAATAATTTTTTCTGGGCTTGGCTAGGTGTTTGGGAGCATAATACAAAAGCTCAAGCGTTTTATAATCGATATGGTTTTGAAAAATTTAGCCAACATCATTTTATGGTTGGTCAAAAAGTAGATACGGATTGGTTACTGAGAAAGAAATTAAGGTAAGAAGATGATTCTTCTATTGAAATGATAGGAAAGGAAAAGAACTAGAGTGGCAACTGTCATTCTGGAGAACTAAATTATGCTTGTATCTTATAAATGGTTAAAAGAATTGGTGGACATTGATGTGCCATCACAAGAGTTGGCTGAAAAAATGTCAACTACAGGGATTGAGGTAGAAGGTGTCGAATCACCTGCTGCTGGTCTCTCAAAAATTGTCGTCGGTGAGGTCTTGTCTTGCGAAGATGTGCCAGAAACTCACCTCCATGTTTGTCAGGTTAACGTTGGCGAAGAAGAAGCCCGTCAAATTGTTTGTGGTGCACCGAATGTACGTGCTGGTATCAAGGTTATGGTCGCTCTTCCAGGAGCTCGCATCGCTGACAACTACAAAATCAAAAAAGGAAAAATCCGTGGCTTAGAGTCACTTGGAATGATCTGTTCGCTTGGCGAATTGGGGATTTCTGACTCCGTTGTGCCTAAGGAATTCGCAGATGGTATCCAAATCTTGCCAGAAAATGCCGTTCCAGGTGAGGAAGTCTTCTCATATCTAGACTTGGATGATGAAATCATCGAACTTTCTATCACACCTAACCGTGCAGATGCCCTTTCTATGCGTGGAGTGGCTCACGAAGTAGCAGCTATCTATGATAAGGCAGTCAACTTTAAAGAATTTACTCTTTCAGAAACTGACCAAGCTGCAGCAGATGCTCTTTCTGTGGGTATTGAGACAGACAATTCGCCTTACTATGCAGCTCGTATCTTGGACAATGTGACCATCGCACCAAGTCCACAATGGTTGCAAAACCTTCTCATGAACGAAGGAATCCGTCCAATCAATAACGTAGTGGACGTGACCAACTACATTCTGCTCTACTTTGGTCAACCAATGCATGCCTTTGACTTGGATACCTTTGAAGGGAGTGACATCCGTGTACGTGAAGCGCGTGCTGGTGAAAAATTAGTGACCTTGGATGGTGAAGAACGTGACTTGGAAACAAATGACCTAGTCATTACTGTCGCAGACAAGCCAGTTGCTCTTGCAGGTGTTATGGGTGGTCAAGCAACAGAAATTTCTGAAAATTCTAGTCGTGTTGTCCTTGAAGCTGCTGTTTTCAATGGCAAATCTATCCGTAAGACCAGCGGTCGCCTTAACCTTCGTTCAGAATCGTCTTCTCGCTTTGAAAAAGGCATCAATGTGGCAACAGTCAATGAAGCCCTTGATGCGGCAGCTAGCATGATTGCAGAGCTTGCAGGTGCGACGGTGCGTAAAGGCATCGTTTCAGCGGGTGAGCTTGATACCTCTGATGTGGAAGTTTCTTCAACTCTTGCTGATGTTAACCGTGTCCTCGGAACTGAGCTTTCATACGCTGATGTAGAAGATGTCTTCTGTCGTCTTGGCTTTGGCCTTTCTGGAAATGCAGATAACTTTACAGTCAGCGTCCCACGTCGTCGTTGGGATATCACTATCGAGGCAGACCTCTTTGAAGAAATCGCTCGTATCTATGGTTATGATCGCTTGCCAACCAGCCTTCCAAAAGATGATGGGACAGCTGGTGAATTGACTGCGACACAAAAATTGCGTCGCCAAATTCGTACGATAGCTGAAGGAGCAGGTTTGACAGAAATCATCACCTATGCTCTAACAACTCCTGAAAAAGCAGTAGAGTTCACAGCTCAACCAAGTAACCTTACGGAACTTATGTGGCCAATGACAGTGGATCGTTCTGTCCTCCGTCAAAATATGATCTCAGGTATCCTTGATACTGTTGCCTACAACGTGGCTCGTAAGAACAAAAACTTGGCCCTTTACGAGATTGGAAAAGTCTTTGAACAAACAGGTAATCCAAAAGAAGAACTTCCAAATGAAATCAACAGCTTTGCCTTTGCCTTGACAGGCTTGGTTGCTGAAAAAGATTTCCAAACAGCAGCAGTTCCAGTTGATTTCTTCTATGCTAAAGGAATCCTTGAAGCGCTCTTTACTCGCTTGGGACTAGAAGTGACCTATACAGCAACATCTGAAATCGCTAGCCTTCATCCAGGTCGTACAGCAGTCATTTCACTCGGTGACCAAGTTCTTGGTTTCCTTGGGCAAGTGCATCCAGTCACTGCTAAGGCTTACGATATTCCAGAAACGTATGTAGTTGAGCTCAACCTTTCAGCTATCGAGGCTGCCCTTCAACCTGCTAATCCATTTGTAGAAATTACTAAATTCCCAGCAGTCAGCCGTGACGTTGCCCTTCTCCTCAAGGCAGAAGTGACTCACCAAGAAGTTGTGGACGCTATCCAAGATGCCGGCGTGAAACGTTTGACAGACATCAAACTCTTTGACGTCTTCTCAGGCGAGAAATTGGGACTTGGTATGAAGTCAATGGCTTATAGCTTGACTTTCCAAAATCCAGAAGACAGCTTAACGGACGAAGAAGTCGCACGCTACATGGAAAAAATCCAAGCATCACTTGAAGAAAAAGTCAATGCAGAAGTGCGTTAAAGTATCAATCCATCCTTTGGGGTGGATTTTTACTTTTCAAATAACAATTCAGGATCAAAAACTGACAGTTGAGGAGCAGAGTGGATAAATTAAGTTTGCTACTGTATAATGAATTTATCACTAAAAACGCTCCATGCCATATTTTACATAGCAATAGTCTTCTAAAAATGGACAGAAATCATTGTAAAGGCTATCAAAAAAAGAGTATAATGAGTGAAAGAAATTTCGGAGGTTAAAGATGCTAGAAGTAAGAAGTCTAGAGAAAAGTTTTGGATCCAAGCAAGTTTTGTTTGGTATTGACTTTCAAGCGCGACCAGGTCGTATTTTGGGACTAGTCGGGAAAAATGGTGCTGGGAAGACAACGATTTTCCACAGTATTTTGAAGTTTTTAGAATACCAAGGAGAAATCAGTCTGGATGGTCAGGATATTCGTCAGGAGACTTATGCTCGGATTGGTTATCTGCCTGAAGAACGCAGTCTCATGCCTAAATTGACAGTCCTTGAACAAGTTCGCTACTTGGCGACTCTAAAAGGTATGGATGCCAAGGAGGTCAAGGAAAAACTCCCTCAATGGATGAAGAGGTTGGAAGTGAAAGGGAAGCTGACAGATAAAATCAAGAGCCTGTCAAAAGGAAATCAGCAGAAGATTCAGCTCATCATTACTCTGATTCATGAGCCAGACTTGATTATCTTGGATGAGCCTTTCAGTGGATTGGATCCAGTCAATACAGAATTGCTCAAGCAAGTCATTTTTCAAGAAAAAGAACGTGGGGCAACCATTATCTTTTCTGACCATGTCATGACCAACGTCGAGGAGCTTTGTGACGATATTCTCATGATCCGAGATGGCCGTGTGGTCTTGCATGGATCAGTTCAGGATGTCCGCAATCAATACGGGAAAACGCGTCTCTTTGTTTCAAGTGAACGAAGCAAGGAAGAATTGGAAAATCTTCCTCATGTCAAACAGGTGAGCTTGACCAAGCAAGGCAGTTGGAAATTGATCTTGGAGGATGAGAGCGCTGGAAGGGAACTCTTCCCAATCTTGACTCAAGGTCAATATATCGCAACATTTGACCAACAAGCGCCAACTATCGATGAAATCTTTAAACTAGAATCAGGAGTGGAAGTATGAGAAATATGTGGGTTGTAATCAAGGAAACCTATCTTCGACATGTCAAGTCATGGAGTTTCTTCTTTATGGTGATTTCGCCGTTCCTCTTTTTAGGAATCTCTGTAGGAATTGCCTATCTCCAAGGTTCTTCTATGGCTAAAAATGATAAAGTGGCAGTAGTGACAACAGTGCCATCTGTAGCAGAAGGACTGAAGAATGTAAATGGTATTAACTTTGACTATAAAGACGAAGCAAGTGCCAAAGAAGCGATTAAAGATGAAAAATTAAAAGGCTATTTGACCATTGATCAAGAAGATAGTGTTCTAAAGGCAGTTTATCATGGCGAAACATCGCTTGAAAATGGAATTAAATTTGAGGTTACAGGTACACTCAATGAACTGCAAAATCAGCTTAATCGTTCAACGGCCTCCTTGTCTCAAGAGCAGGAAAAACGCTTAGCGCAGACAATTCAATTCACAGAAAAGATTGATGAAGCCAAGGAAAATAAAAAGTTTATTCAAACAATGGCAGCAGGAGCCTTAGGATTCTTTCTTTATATGATTCTGATTACCTATGCGGGTGTAACAGCTCAGGAAGTTGCCAGTGAGAAAGGCACCAAAATTATGGAAGTCGTCTTTTCTAGCATAAGGGCTAGTCACTATTTCTATGCGCGGATGATGGCTCTATTTCTAGTGATTTTAACGCATATCGGGATTTATGTTGTAGGTGGTCTGGCAGCCATTTTGCTCTTTAAAGATTTGCCATTCTTGGCTCAGTCTGGTATTTTGGATCACTTGGGAGATGCTATCTCACTGAATACCTTGCTCTTTATTTTGGTTAGTCTCTTTATGTACGTAGTCTTGGCAGCCTTTCTAGGTTCTATGGTTTCTCGTCCTGAGGACTCAGGGAAAGCCTTGTCGCCTTTGATGATTTTGATTATGGGTGGTTTTTTTGGAGTGACAGCTCTAGGTGCAGCTGGTGACAATCTCATCTTGAAGATTGGTTCTTATATTCCCTTTATTTCGACCTTCTTTATGCCATTTAGAACCATTAATGGCTATGCAGGGGGAGTAGAAGCATGGATTTCACTTGCTATTACAGTGATTTTTGCAGTGGTAGCAACAGGATTTATCGGACGCATGTATGCTAGCCTAGTCCTTCAAACGGATGATTTAGGGATTTGGAAAACCTTTAAACGTGCCTTATCTTATAAATAGAAGAGCCTCGCGAAAGCGAGGAATAAAAAGTTAGCTATTGACAATTATCCTATTTTTAGGTATCATATTGTTCGGGCACCTCTTTTAGAGGTCGGGGCTCCCTAGTTCTTAGGGAGCTATTTTTGTTTTTTCAAGAAGTTATCTTCTTGTATTTTAGTTGTGAATCTGGTACAGTCATCCCAGATTATTCTTATTAGTAGGGTCTTGTTTTCTATGTCCCCTCGTAGTTAACAAGACCTTGAGCATTTTAGAAAGAGGAATCTATGTCTACGAAATATATTTTTGTAACTGGTGGTGTGGTATCGTCTATTGGGAAAGGGATTGTTGCAGCGAGTCTGGGCCGTCTCTTGAAAAATCGTGGTCTCAAAGTAACCATTCAAAAGTTTGACCCTTATATCAATATTGATCCGGGAACTATGAGTCCTTACCAGCACGGGGAAGTTTTTGTGACAGATGATGGGGCTGAGACAGATTTGGACTTGGGTCACTATGAACGTTTCATCGATATCAATCTCAACAAATATTCCAACGTGACAACTGGGAAAATTTACAGTGAAGTTCTTCGTAAAGAACGCCGTGGAGAATACCTTGGGGCAACTGTTCAGGTTATTCCTCATATCACAGATGCCTTGAAAGAAAAAATCAAGCGTGCCGCTCTAACGACTGATTCTGATGTCATTATTACAGAGGTTGGTGGAACAGTAGGAGATATAGAGTCCTTGCCATTCTTAGAGGCCCTTCGTCAGATGAAGGCAGATGTGGGGGCGGATAATGTTATGTACATCCATACAACCTTGCTTCCTTACCTCAAGGCTGCTGGTGAAATGAAAACCAAACCAACCCAACACTCTGTCAAAGAATTACGTGGCTTGGGAATCCAGCCAAATATGTTGGTTATTCGTACTGAAGAGCCAGCTGGTCAAGGAATTAAAAACAAACTAGCTCAGTTCTGTGATGTGGCACCAGAAGCTGTCATCGAATCATTGGATGTTGAACACCTTTACCAAATTCCATTGAACTTGCAGGCTCAAGGTATGGATCAAATTGTCTGTGACCATTTGAAATTAGACGCACCAGTAGCGGATATGACAGAGTGGTCAGCCATGGTGGACAAGGTCATGAACCTCAAGAAACAAGTTAAAATTTCCCTTGTTGGTAAGTATGTGGAGTTGCAAGATGCTTATATCTCAGTGGTCGAAGCCTTGAAACACTCTGGTTATGCCAATGACGCAGAAGTTAAAATCAATTGGATAAATGCCAATGATGTGACAGCAGAGAATGTGGCGGAACTCTTGTCTGATGCGGACGGAATTATCGTACCAGGTGGTTTTGGTCAACGTGGTACGGAAGGGAAAATCCAAGCTATCCGCTATGCGCGTGAAAATGATGTTCCAATGTTGGGTGTCTGCTTGGGAATGCAGTTGACATGTATCGAGTTTGCTCGTCACGTTTTAGGACTTGAAGGGGCAAATTCTGCAGAGCTTGCACCAGAAACAAAATACCCTATCATTGATATCATGCGTGATCAGATTGACGTTGAGGATATGGGGGGGACCCTTCGTTTGGGGCTTTATCCATCTAAGTTGAAACGTGGCTCTAAGGCAGCAGCTGCTTATCATAATCAAGAAGTGGTGCAACGCCGTCACCGTCACCGCTATGAGTTTAACAATGCTTTCCGTGAGCAGTTTGAGGCAGCAGGCTTTGTCTTCTCAGGAGTTTCTCCAGATAATCGTTTGGTCGAAATTGTGGAAATTCCTGAAAATAAATTCTTTGTAGCTTGTCAGTATCATCCTGAACTGTCAAGCCGTCCAAACCGCCCAGAAGAACTCTATACTGCCTTCGTCACTGCAGCGGTTGAGAATAGTAATTAGCAAAATCAGAACCTTTGAGAAGAATCTCAGAGGTTTTTGCTTGCATATTTAGGATATGAGTTGCAAAATAAAAATATAGTGATATAATTAACATAAAAAATCCTAAGGAGGACCTACGATGAAAAAAATCACATTATTTGGTTTGTCTCTAGCTGGTCTAGCTTTACTGGCTTTTCCACATTCAGGGCAGGCATTTGAGCTTAAAGAAGAATGGGTTGTTAAGTGTGGAGTACAGTATCAAGATGGCAAGATTCTCCGATTTAATAATGGTCATGAAGTAGATATCAAAGTCTTGGATTTGCCAAAAACCGAGAAAATCGAGTGGACGGTCAGTCTCAATGGTCAAGATCAGACTGTCAATTTCCTAGGTCAAGAAAAGGACAAGTCTATGATTGGTGTAGAGGGGCGTTACCTGAATTTCTATGTTCCATATAGCTATAGAGGAGATATCAAGGTAGAAGCCAAGAGCGGAAACGAAGTGAAGACCTGGTCAACGAAAGTTGTGGATGATATTCATAATGATAGTGGAAAGAGAGGTTACTATCGTATTGAAGAATCAAATAATCAATACACCTACCTTGATACTAAATGGGACTATCAAACCAAGACTTACACTGCCACCCTACCAGAGACTGTCAATGGTCAAAAAGTCTTTGTTTGGGCAGACTATGACAATGGCGAGTTGAAACTTGAAAAACTAAAATCTATCAGTCGTAAATATGATGGAGGATCTTTCAAAGAACTTTATCCGATTGTAAAAGCAGAAAGCTGGCTAAAATCAAACCAAAACTGGTACTATCAAAAACAAGGTCAATTAGTGCAGAATGCTTGGGTTAAAGACAAGGGAACTTGGTACTTTATGAATGATAAAGGAGTCATGTTCAATCAAACTTGGCTTTATCAAGGTGGCAACTGGTATGCCTTTAAATCATCAGGAGCCATGATTGCTAGTGACTGGCTTTACGATCAAGGCAAGTGGTACTATTTATCAACTTCAGGAGCCATGAAAGTCAGCACTTGGGTTTATAACAAGGGAGAATGGTATTATGTAAGTTCTTCTGGAGCCATGCTAGCGAATGATTGGATCAAAGATAATGGCAAGTGGTATTATCTGGCTTCATCAGGTAAGATGCTTCGCAATACCTACACACCTGATGGTTATTACGTCGGCAACTAAGGTGCCTGGCAATAAGAATAATACTCTTCGAAAATCTCTTCAAACCACGTCAGCTTCATCCACAACCTCAAAACAGTGTTTTGAGCTGACTTCGTCAGTTCTATCTA
>NZ_JVRR01000045.1 GCF_001070715.1 Streptococcus pseudopneumoniae | reverse complement strand
AAGGGACTTTGACTCCCTCATGCGTTGGTTCGAATCCAGCTACCCCAGTTCTTAGGTAATGATCAAGATAAAAAGCAAAATATCTTAGGGTATTTTATTTTTATAATTGAAAGACGTGAACGATATGAACATGTCCTTGCGGGTGCTTAGGAAAAAAATTATAAGTATGTCAAGTTTAAGAAAAAACTTGATTGTTGGAGGATTTTTTAGATGAACGAATTTGAAGATTTGCTAAATAGCGTTAGCCAAGTTGAGACTGGTGATGTTGTTAGTGCTGAAGTATTGACAGTTGATGCGACTCAAGCTAACGTTGCAATCTCTGGAACTGGTGTTGAAGGTGTCTTGACTCTTCGCGAATTGACAAACGATCGCGATGCAGATATCAATGACTTTGTTAAAGTAGGAGAAGTATTGGATGTTCTTGTACTTCGTCAAGTAGTTGGTAAAGATACTGATACAGTTACATACCTTGTATCTAAAAAACGCCTTGAAGCTCGCAAAGCATGGGACAAACTTGTTGGTCGCGAAGAAGAAGTTGTTACTGTTAAAGGAACTCGTGCCGTTAAAGGTGGACTTTCAGTAGAATTTGAAGGTGTTCGTGGATTTATCCCAGCTTCAATGTTGGATACTCGTTTCGTACGTAACACTGAGCGTTTTGTAGGTCAAGAATTTGATGCTAAAATCAAAGAAGTTGACGCTAAAGAAAACCGCTTCATCCTTTCACGTCGTGAAGTTGTTGAAGCAGCTACAGCAGCAGCTCGCGCTGAAGTATTCGGTAAATTGGCTGTTGGTGATGTTGTAACTGGTAAAGTTGCTCGTATCACAAGTTTCGGTGCTTTCATCGACCTTGGTGGTGTTGACGGATTGGTTCACTTGACTGAATTGTCACACGAACGTAACGTATCACCAAAATCAGTTGTAACTGTTGGTGAAGAAATTGAAGTGAAAATCCTTGATCTTAACGAAGAAGAAGGACGTGTATCACTTTCACTTAAGGCAACAACACCTGGACCATGGGATGGCGTTGAGCAAAAATTGGCTAAAGGTGATGTAGTAGAAGGAACAGTTAAACGTTTGACTGACTTCGGTGCATTTGTTGAAGTATTGCCAGGTATCGATGGACTTGTTCACGTATCACAAATTTCACACAAACGTATTGAAAATCCAAAAGAAGCTCTTAAAGTTGGTCAAGAAGTTCAAGTTAAAGTTCTTGAAGTTAACGCAGATGCAGAGCGCGTATCACTTTCTATTAAAGCTCTTGAAGAGCGTCCAGCTCAAGAAGAAGGACAAAAAGAAGAAAAACGTGCTGCTCGTCCACGTCGTCCAAAACGTCAAGAAAAACGTGATTTTGAACTTCCAGAAACACAAACAGGATTCTCAATGGCTGATTTGTTTGGTGATATCGAACTTTAATCAAATTGAAAATTCACAAAATCCTTTGTTTACTAAACAAGGGATTTTTCTTTTGTCTCTGCTTCTTTTTTTGATATAATAGTTCTATGTTAAAATCAGAAAAACAATCACGTTATCAAATGTTAAATGAAGAATTGTCCTTCCTATTGGAAGGAGAAACCAATGTTTTGGCTAATCTTTCCAACGCCAGTGCTCTCATAAAATCACGTTTTCCTAATACTGTATTTGCAGGCTTTTATTTGTTCGATGGAAAGGAATTGGTTTTAGGTCCCTTCCAAGGAGGTGTTTCCTGCATCCGTATTGCACTTGGGAAAGGTGTTTGTGGTGAGGCAGCTCACTTTCAGGAAACTGTTATTGTTGGAGATGTGATGACCTATCCCAACTATATTTCTTGTGACAGTCTAGCTAAAAGTGAAATTGTGGTGCCGATGATGAAGAATGGTCAGTTACTTGGAGTTCTGGATCTGGATTCTTCAGAGATTGAGGATTACGATGCTATGGATCGAGATTATTTGGAACAATTTGTCGCGATTTTGCTTGAAAAGACAGAATGGAACTTTACAATGTTTGAGGAAAAATCTTAATGTATCAAGCACTTTATCGAAAATATAGAAGTCAAAACTTCTCCCAGTTGGTTGGTCAAGAAGTTGTGGCTAAGACTCTTAAACAAGCAGTAGAGCAAGAGAAAATAAGTCATGCCTATCTTTTTTCTGGTCCACGGGGAACGGGAAAAACCAGTGTAGCTAAGATTTTTGCTAAGGCTATGAACTGTCCCAATCAAGTGGGTGGCGAACCTTGCAATAACTGCTATATTTGTCAGGCAGTGACGGACGGTAGTTTAGAAGATGTCATCGAAATGGATGCTGCCTCTAATAATGGGGTAGATGAAATTCGTGAAATTCGTGATAAATCTACCTACGCTCCTAGTCTTGCACGCTATAAAGTCTATATCATAGATGAGGTTCACATGCTGTCTACAGGGGCTTTTAATGCCCTACTAAAGACGTTAGAAGAGCCAACACAGAATGTGGTCTTTATTTTGGCTACTACTGAATTGCACAAGATACCTGCCACTATTCTATCCCGTGTGCAACGTTTTGAATTTAAATCGATTAAGACACAGGATATTAAGGAACATATCCGCTATATCTTAGAAAAAGAAAATATCAGTTCTGAGCCAGAGGCTGTGGAAATCATTGCCAGACGGGCTGAAGGTGGAATGCGAGATGCCTTGTCTATTTTGGATCAAGCCCTGAGTTTGACACAGGGAAACGAGCTGACGACTGCCATCTCTGAAGAAATTACAGGCACCATTAGCCTATCAGCCTTGGATGATTATGTGGCCGCCTTGTCTCAACAGGATGTTCCCAAGGCTTTGTCTTGCTTAAATCTTCTCTTTGACAATGGTAAGAGCATGACTCGTTTTGTGACCGACCTTTTGCACTATTTAAGAGACTTGTTAATTGTTCAAACAGGGGGAGAAAATACTCATCATAGTCCAGTCTTTGTAGAGAATTTAGCTCTTCCTCAAGAAAATTTGTTTGAAATGATTCGCTTAGCGACAGTCAGTTTAGCAGATATTAAGTCTAGTTTGCAACCCAAGATTTATGCTGAGATGATGACCATCCGTTTGGCGGAGATTAAGCCCGAACCAGCTCTTTCTGGGGCAGTTGAACATGAAATTGCTACGCTGAGACAGGAAGTTGCCCGTCTCAAACAAGAACTCGCCAATGTGGGAACTGTACCCAAGCCAACGAGTTCAGCTCCTAGTCGACCAGTAGCAGGCAAGACAGTCTATCGTGTGGATCGGAATAAAGTTCAATCTATCTTACAAGAGGCCGTTGAAAATCCTGATTTAGCACGTCAAAACCTGATTCGCTTGCAGAATGCATGGGGAGAGGTAATTGAAAGTCTAGGTGGTCCTGATAAGGCTCTACTAGTTGGTTCTCAACCGGTTGCAGCCAATGAACACCATGCCATTCTTGCTTTTGAATCTAACTTTAATGCTGGTCAAACCATGAAACGAGACAATCTCAACACTATGTTTGGCAACATTCTCAGTCAGGCAGCAGGTTTTTCACCTGAGATTTTAGCTATTTCCATGGAGGAATGGAAAGAAGTTCGCGCAGCCTTTTCAGCCAAAGCCAAATCTTCTCAAACTGAAAAAGAAGCAGAAGAAAGCCTGATTCCAGAAGGTTTTGAATTTTTGGCTGATAAAGTGAAGGTAGAGGAAGACTAAAGAAAGATTTCATGATACAATAAGTTTATGAATAAACAACAATTTATTATCATCGCGCTGTTCACAGCTGCTGAGACCTATTTTTTCAATGAAGCCTGGATGACTGGTCGCTATATTATGGCAGCCTTTTGGGCAATTTTACTCTTTAGAAATTTCCGAGTCAGTTATGTGATGGGCAAAATCGTTGATGTCATCGATCAGCATTTTAATAGGAAAGACTAGCCCTCAGCTTCCAGACAAAATCAAAGCCTTTTAGGCTTTTTTTTGTTATACTAGAAAAGTATATTTATAGACCTTTTACTCTATTTCTGGGGAAATCAGACGTTTTTCTAGTAAGTACTGTAAAGGTCTTGAAAAAGAAAGGAACTATCATGTCAGTATTAGAGATCAAAGATCTTCACGTTGAGATTGAAGGAAAAGAAATTTTAAAAGGGGTTAACCTGACCCTGAAAACAGGAGAAATTGCCGCTATCATGGGACCAAATGGTACAGGTAAATCGACTCTTTCTGCCGCTATCATGGGGAACCCTAACTATGAAGTTACCAAAGGTGAAGTTTTGTTTGATGGCGTAAACATCCTTGAGTTGGAAGTAGATGAGCGTGCGCGTATGGGACTTTTCCTTGCTATGCAATACCCATCAGAAATTCCTGGAATTACCAATGCTGAGTTTCTTCGTGCAGCTATGAATGCTGGTAAAGAAGACGGTGAGAAGATTTCAGTTCGCGAGTTCATCACTAAGCTAGATGAAAAAATGGAATTGCTCAACATGAAAGAAGAAATGGCAGAGCGTTACCTCAACGAAGGTTTCTCTGGTGGTGAGAAAAAACGTAATGAGATTCTTCAACTTTTGATGTTGGAACCAACTTTTGCCCTTTTGGATGAGATTGACTCAGGTCTTGATATTGATGCCCTTAAAGTTGTGTCTAAAGGTGTGAATGCCATGCGTGGTGAAGGCTTTGGTGCTATGATTATCACTCACTATCAACGTCTTTTGAACTACATCACACCTGATGTGGTACACGTGATGATGGAAGGTCGTGTTGTCCTTTCTGGTGGTCCAGAATTGGCTGCGCGTTTGGAACGTGAAGGATACGCAAAACTAGCTGAAGAACTTGGCTATGACTACAAGGAAGAATTGTAATTCCCTCGTATCTTTTAGGAGAAGTAAATGACTAAAGAAAACATTAAACTTTTTTCAGAAATGCACGCTGAACCAAGCTGGTTGGCTGATCTCCGTCAAAAAGCTTTTGATAAAATCGAGAGTTTGGAATTACCAGTCATTGAGCGTGTGAAATTTCACCGTTGGAATCTGGGTGATGGAACGATTACAGAAAGCGAGCCATCAGCAAATGTTCCAGATTTCACAGCTTTAGATAATCACTTGAAGTTGGTGCAAGTAGGAACTCAAACTGTTTTTGAGCAAATTCCAGTTGAGTTGGCTGAACAGGGTATCATCTTTACAGACTTCCACTCAGCTTTAGAAGAAATTCCAGAGCTGATCGAGGAATTCTTCATGTCATCTGTTAAGTACGACGATGACAAGTTGGCAGCCTACCATACAGCTTATTTCAATAGTGGTGCTGTTCTCTATATTCCTGATAACGTGGAAATTGCTGAACCAATCGAAGGAATTTTCTATCAAGACAGCGATAGCGATGTGCCGTTTAACAAGCATATTATGATTATCGCTGGTAAAAATTCTAAGATTAGTTATCTGGAGCGTTTAGAGTCACGCGGTGAAGGAAGTGCCAAAGCAACTGCTAATATCACAGTAGAAGTGATTGCACGTTCTGGAGCTCAAGTGAAGTTTGCTGCGATCGACCGTCTAGGTGAAAACGTCACTGCTTACATTAGCCGTCGTGGTAAATTAGGTAACGATGCAAGCATTGACTGGGCAATCGGTGTCATGAACGAAGGGAACGTCGTTGCGGACTTTGATAGTGACTTGATTGGTAACGGTAGCCATGCGGATCTTAAAGTCGTAGCTCTTTCAAGTGGCCGTCAGGTACAAGGTATTGATACTCGAGTGACTAACTATGGTTGCAACTCAATCGGAAATATCCTACAACATGGAGTTATTCTTGAAAAAGCAACTTTAACTTTCAACGGTATCGGTCACATTATCAAGGGTGCTAAGGGAGCGGATGCGCAACAAGAGAGTCGTGTTCTCATGCTTTCAGACCAGGCTCGTTCAGATGCTAACCCAATTCTTTTGATTGACGAAAATGACGTTACTGCAGGTCACGCGGCTTCTATCGGTCAAGTGGATCCTGAAGACATGTACTACCTCATGAGCCGTGGTTTAGATAAGGCAACTGCAGAACGCTTGGTTGTTCGAGGTTTCCTTGGCTCTGTTATCGTTGAGATTCCAGTCAAGGAAGTTCGTGATGAAATGATTGCAACTATTGAAGAAAAATTGTCAAAACGCTAAGGGGAAGCCTATGTTAGATGTAGAAGCGATTCGCAAGGATTTTCCAATTTTAGACCAGATTGTCAACGATGAACCGTTGGTCTATTTGGACAATGCTGCGACGACACAAAAACCACTAGCAGTACTGGAGACGATTAACCGCTACTATGAGAACGACAATGCCAATGTTCATCGTGGCGTTCATACTTTGGCGGAGCGGGCTACTGCTTCCTATGAAGCCGTTCGTGAAACCATTGCTAAGTTTATCAATGCAGGTTCTACAAAGGAAGTTCTCTTTACCAGAGGAACGACAACCAGTCTGAACTGGGTGGCGCGCTTTGCAGAGGAAATTTTGACTGAGGGAGATCAGATCTTGATTTCTGTCATGGAACACCATTCCAACATCATTCCTTGGCAGGAAGCCTGTCATAAGACTGGGGCTGAGCTTGTCTATGTTTATCTCAAGGACGGTGTCTTGGATATGGATGACTTGCGGGATAAATTGACTGACAAAGTTAAGTTTGTTTCGCTAGCCCATGCCTCTAATGTCCTTGGTGTGGTCAATCCAATCAAAGAAATCACTCAATTGGCCCACCAAGTTGGAGCTATCATGGTGGTGGATGGTGCTCAATCTACACCTCATATGAAGATTGATGTTCAGGACTTGGATGTGGATTTCTTTGCCTTTTCAGGTCACAAGATGGCTGGTCCGACTGGTATCGGTGTTCTTTATGGCAAAGAAAAGTATCTGGAACAAATGTCACCCCTTGAATTTGGCGGTGAGATGATTGATTTTGTCTATGAGCAATCGGCTAGTTGGAAGGAATTGCCTTGGAAATTCGAGGCAGGAACTCCCAATATGGCTGGTGCAATCGGACTTGCTGCTGCAGTGGATTATCTGGAAACGATTGGTATGGATGCGATTGAAGCCCATGAACAGGAATTGATTGCCTATGTCTTTCCGAAATTACAGGCAATTGAGGGATTGACTATTTATGGTTCGCAGGACTTGGCTCAACGGTCGGGTGTCATCGCCTTTAACCTAGGCGACCTTCATCCTCACGATCTTGCAACGGCTTTGGATTATGAAGGTGTGGCAGTTCGTGCGGGTCACCACTGTGCGCAACCCTTGCTCCAGTATTTGGATGTTCCAGCAACAGCTCGTGCAAGTTTTTATATCTACAATACCAAGGCAGATTGCGACAAGCTAGTCGATGCCTTACAAAAGACAAAGGAGTTTTTCAATGGCACTTTCTAAACTAGATAGCCTTTATATGGCAGTGGTAGCAGACCATTCGAAAAATCCACATCATCAAGGGAAGTTAGAAGACGCTGAGCAAATCAGTCTCAACAATCCAACCTGTGGGGATGTGATCAATCTCTCTGTCAAGTTTGATGTAGATGACCGTTTGGAAGATATCGCTTTTCTAAACTCAGGTTGTACCATCTCAACTGCCTCTGCTAGCATGATGACAGACGCAGTTTTAGGAAAAACCAAGCAAGAAATTTTAGAACTTGCGACAATTTTTTCTGAAATGGTTCAAGGGCAAAAAGATGACAGACAAGATAGTCTTGGAGATGCAGCCTTCTTGTCAGGTGTTGCTAAATTCCCTCAACGGATTAAGTGTGCAACCCTAGCTTGGAATGCCCTTAAGAAAACAATTGAAAAACAAGAAAATAACTAAGACAAGTTTCTTTTGTCTTATGAATTAGTAGAAATGAAGAATGAAAGAAAGGATATTATGGCTGAAGAAAGAATAGAACCAAAACCAATTGACCTTGGTGAATATAAATTTGGTTTCCATGATGATGTAGAGCCTGTCCTATCGACAGGAAAAGGATTGAATGAAGATGTCATTCGTGAACTATCAGCTGCAAAGGGAGAACCTGAGTGGATGTTAGAATTCCGTTTGAAGTCTTATGAAACCTTTAAAAAAATGCCCATGCAAACTTGGGGAGCAGACTTGTCAGAGATTGATTTTGATGACTTGATCTACTACCAAAAACCATCTGATAAGCCAGCCCGTTCATGGGATGAGGTTCCTGAAAAAATTAAAGAAACCTTTGAGCGTATCGGGATTCCTGAAGCTGAGCGTGCCTATCTAGCCGGTGCCTCTGCCCAGTACGAGTCAGAAGTAGTTTACCACAACATGAAGGAAGAATTTGAGAAGTTAGGTATCATCTTTACAGATACGGATTCTGCCCTCAAGGAATACCCAGACTTGTTTAAACAATACTTCGCTAAGTTGGTACCGCCGACAGATAACAAGTTGGCTGCCCTTAACTCAGCAGTATGGTCAGGTGGAACCTTTATCTACGTACCAAAAGGGGTCAAAGTGGATATTCCTCTTCAAACCTACTTCCGTATCAACAACGAAAATACAGGTCAGTTTGAACGTACCTTGATTATCGTTGATGAAGGAGCAAGTGTCCATTATGTAGAAGGATGTACAGCGCCAACTTATTCAAGTAACAGCTTACATGCTGCCATCGTAGAAATCTTTGCCTTGGATGGTGCTTATATGCGTTATACAACCATCCAAAACTGGTCTGATAACGTCTATAACTTGGTAACAAAGCGTGCTAAGGCTCAAAAGGATGCCACGGTTGAGTGGATTGATGGAAACTTGGGTGCCAAGACAACTATGAAATACCCATCTGTTTACCTAGATGGAGAAGGGGCGCGTGGTACTATGCTTTCTATTGCCTTTGCTAATGCTGGGCAACACCAAGATACGGGTGCCAAGATGATTCACAACGCACCACATACTAGCTCATCTATCGTGTCTAAATCCATCGCTAAAGGCGGAGGAAAGGTGGACTACCGTGGACAGGTAACCTTTAACAAAAACTCTAAGAAATCTGTTTCTCACATCGAGTGTGACACCATTATCATGGATGACTTATCAGCATCAGATACTATTCCATTTAATGAAATTCACAATTCGCAAGTTGCTTTGGAACACGAAGCTAAGGTATCTAAGATTTCAGAAGAACAACTCTATTACCTCATGAGTCGTGGTTTATCAGAATCAGAAGCAACTGAAATGATTGTTATGGGATTTGTAGAGCCTTTTACAAAAGAACTTCCAATGGAATATGCAGTTGAACTTAACCGTTTGATTAGCTATGAGATGGAAGGATCAGTTGGGTAAAATTTGATTTTAGATATACTCAAAATCAAGGACTTTGAAGATGAACTTATAATAAAAAAATCGCGATTTTAAACCGCGATTTTTTTATAATTTCTCATTAACAAATCGGATAAACTGATTCCACCAAACTTTTAAGAAGAAGGCTTTTTCAACATTCTTTTCTGCTACCATTTCAAAACTAGGACGCTCTGTGGTGATGTAACCTTGACCAATCAAGTCCTTGTCTTCATAAGTCAAATGGCCAACCACTGTTCCAGCTTCAAGTGGTGCTGGGATTGCTTTGGAATCAGGTGTGAATTGAACAGATTGGGAAGATTGATTCCCAACACGTTCGATTAGATAGATATCCTCTGGAGCCACTGCAGTGACCGTATCTTCTTTTCCATCTTGTACAGGGGCTTTGCTATCTTGATAGGCATCGCCTTGCTGAACGATTTTACGAAGTGTAAATGTAGAAGAAATATAATCCATTAGGGAAGATGTAGCTGTAAACCGAGCGTAGGGATTATTGTCTTGATGATCTGCATTTAAAACAACTGTGATGACTCTCATGCCTTTTTCGACAGTAGTACCAACAAAAGATTCTCCAGCCTTATCTGTTGTTCCTGTTTTTAGCCCATCAAAACCACCACGGTAAGCAGGCATACCTTCTAACATGTAGTTGGTTGAAGTGATTGTCATCCCAGCAAAAGTAGAAGAAGGTTTTTTCGTGATTTCTAAAACTTGTGGGTATTTTTTGATGAGGTTACGAGCAACGATAGCAACATCATAAGCACTGAGCTTATTTTCATCATCTTTATTAGACCCTGGGTAAATGTTATCACCTAGTGTCTCATTGTTAAGACCTGTCGTATTGACAACAGTAGCATCATTGATTCCCCATTCCAAGAGTTTTGCCCTCATCATATCGACGAAATCTTTTTCTGAGCCAGCAATTTTCTCAGCTAGGGCAATAGCGGCGCTGTTGGCACTAGATACCAGAGTTGCTTCAAGCAACTCTTCGACAGTATAATTACGGGCCTCCATAGGAACATTACTGGCTTCAGAATTTGTCGTTAATTGATAAGGATAATCAGAAATATCTACTGGGGTGGATAGTGTGATACTTCCATTTTCCAGAGCTTCATAGACCAGATAAACAGTAATCAATTTTGTTATGGAAGCAATTTCGACAGGTTGCGTTGCATCCTTCTCATAGAGAATTTTACCAGTATTTGCCTCAACAGCAATCGCATGTTTAGCGGCAATGGTAAAATCTTGAGCAGCAACAGTAGATGCACCTCCTAAAAAGGAGACAGTTAATAAAGTTAAAATTATTTTTTTCATAGTAGTCTTATTCTATCATAAAGAAAAAAAATATTCTTGCTTTAATAATTCATCCGTTAAGCTTTTTGAAAATATGGTAAAATAGAGTGAGGGAGGTAACTCATGTTTCGTAGAAATAAATTATTTTTTTGGACCACAGAAATTTTACTCTTAACCATCATCTTTTACCTATGGAGACAGATGGGGTCTTTGATTAACCCTTTTGTTAGCGTGCTTAATACAATTATGATTCCATTTTTATTAGGTGGCTTTCTTTATTATTTGACAAACCCTATTGTTACTTTCTTAAATAAAGTCTGTAAACTCAATCGTTTACTTGGTATTTTAATTACCTTGTGTGCTTTGGTCTGGGGAATGGTCATAGGTGTTGTCTATCTCTTACCTATTTTGATTAATCAGTTATCTAGTTTGATTATATCTAGTCAAACTATTTATAGTCGAGTACAAGACTTAATCATAGACTTATCTAATTATCCTGCGCTCCAGAATTTGGATGTAGAAGCTACAATTCAGCAACTAAACTTATCCTATGTTGATATTCTTCAAAATATCCTAAATAGCGTATCAAATAGTGTGGGGAGCGTCTTGTCAGCTCTTATCAGTACTGTTTTGATTTTGATTATGACTCCAGTTTTTTTGGTTTATTTCTTACTAGATGGACATAAATTCTTGCCCATGCTTGAAAGAACAATTCTAAAGAGGGATCGCTTGCATATTGCAGGCTTATTAAAGAATTTAAATGCGACGATTGCTCGCTATATTAGTGGAGTTTCGATTGACGCAATCATTATAGGTTGTTTAGCTTATATTGGCTATAGTATTATTGGTTTAAAATATGCTTTAGTTTTTGCTATTTTTTCTGGTGTAGCCAATTTAATTCCTTATGTGGGGCCAAGTATTGGTTTGATTCCTATGATCATCGCAAATATATTCACTGATCCCCATAGAATGCTGATTGCAGTGATTTATATGCTTGTTGTTCAGCAGGTAGATGGCAATATCTTATATCCTCGAATCGTAGGAAGTGTTATGAAGGTTCATCCAATCACGATTTTGGTTTTACTTTTGTTGTCAAGCAATATCTATGGTGTCATTGGAATGATTGTCGCAGTGCCAACCTATTCTATTTTAAAAGAAATTTCTAAGTTCTTATCCCGTTTGTATGAAAATCATAAAATAATGAAAGAACGAGAAAGAGAATTAGCTAAGTAAAAGTCAGGAGAACCCTGATTTTTCTTTACTGGAAGTGGCCTTTAGATTAGAAGATTGAAAATAAGTTAAATTCCTAAACTAATTTTCACAGCTAAGAATAGTAGAAGTTAGTCTGATAAAAATCCTAAAAACCAGTGGAAATCCGTGTCAGGG
>NZ_JVRR01000044.1 GCF_001070715.1 Streptococcus pseudopneumoniae | reverse complement strand
AAACGTGGATTTAAGAATAAAGCCTTTCGAACTTTGGAAGATGTCATGAATCAACTTCAAGATGTCATACAAGGACTGGAGAAGGAAGTGATAAAGTCCATCGTTAATCGGAGATGGATTAAAATGCTTTTTGAAAACGGTTTGAGAAGTTAGCTTTGAGAAGTTAGCTAAATTCCCAAACTAAGTTCCACCGCTAGTAGAAGTGGAAGTTAGTCTGATAAAAATCCTAAAAACCAGTGGAAATCCGTGT
>NZ_JVRR01000043.1 GCF_001070715.1 Streptococcus pseudopneumoniae | reverse complement strand
TTCTTCGATTAGTCGATAAATGGCTAAACAAGGACAAATAGTGTCAAAAAGACCCCAAGCTTATTTGGTCGTGAGCTTGGGGTCTTTTCTAGTCCATGATATAGAACTAGTACTCAATTCCTTTTTATTATCCCATAGTTCACGAATTTTGTCAAAGGTTTATATTCTCGGCTTTTCAAGCTTTAATCGCTTTACAACAAGACTTTCAAGTTTAAGAGAAAATTAGAGATTCTATCAATTTCATAGAAATTTTGATTTAGTAAACGAAGATACAATCTTATATGTCACTTCTCATTTAATACGCCACTACTAGACAAGCAAAATCATTATTACAGCAGTTCCAGTCCTTCAATTAACAGTCACTTACAATCAAATTGAGTTTGAAGTAGCTGAAGTAACAGCAAGCCTATTTCTTAGTCATATTCGCTAAAAAAATCCCCGCCAAAATCTCAAAAAGTCCCCGCCAATTCCCCGACCAAAATCCGAAAAATATCGAAAAATGATTTTTAGAATAGTCCCCAAAAGCCTGAAATAGAGCCAAAAAACTCCACCTGATTGGGTGGAGTTAAGGGAGATTATTATGAAAAAGAAAAGTTTAGGATTTTATTAAATAAAGTTAGGAGGTCTTTATTTAATAACTATATGATACATGACGAAGCTTAAAACTAGCTTAACTTTTCGCAGATTCTACCACTTTTCAAAAAAAGTTCTATTACCATCACCTCACCCCACAAAAAAGTCACCTGATTGGGTGACTTCATTAGGAGATTATGATGAAAAAAAGTTTTAGGATTTCATTAAATAAAGTTAGGAGGTCTTTATTTAATAGTTATATAATACTAGACCAGCCTTAAACTTTGCTTAAGAAAAAACAAATTTTATTATTTTTCTCGATTCATCCAAGTCATTCCTATACAATTATAGGTGGATAAGATTTCAAAGCCCATAGAACGATAGAATCCCAAGGTTCTTTCTGTCTGGTCTGTCACCAGCTGGACTTGATAGGCATCTTTGTAATCCTCTAAAGCCTCTTTCATCAAGGCGCTACCAATCCCTTGACGCTGATAGATTGGTAAAACAATTAAATCCTGAACCAATACTGATGAGAATCCATCTCCAACCAAACGAATCAAGCCCACCACAGCATCGCCATCAAGTGCCACATAAATCGCTAATGAATGAGATAAGGCCTGCTCCAGCATCTCTGGTTGATGGGTATAATTTGTCCAACCGACAGCCTGATAGAGATGAAAAACATCCTCGAGATTGACAATTTCTTGTTTTCTAATGATTATCATGTCACCACCTCTTAGAGTTCTCTCAAGCTCTTGTGCTGTCGTCCATTTTTATCAAAGTTTTCAGGACGCAACCATGTTTCCAAACGATCTTTGACTTTTGGCCAGTCCTTATCAATCATAGACAACCAATCCGTATCCCTCGTCCGTCCCTTATAAACCACTGCCTGACGGAAGGTTCCTTCATAAATAAAGCCCAAACGTTCCGCTGCTCGTCTGGATGGCAGATTTAAGGCATCGCATTTCCACTCATAGCGACGATAGTTAAGCTCCTCAAAGACATAGCAAGCCAAGAGATACTGGGCTTCTGTTCCTATCCGTGTCCCCCTGAGTTTTGGAGAAAAAGTGACAGCTCCCACTTCTATTACTCGGTTATTCTGGTCAATACGCATGAGAGAAAAAGTTCCCAAAGCCTTACCAGTTGCCTTGTCTATGATTGCATAGTAAAAACGGTCCTTACGAGCTAACATCTGATTTAAAAGGCTAACCAACTCCTCCATATCTACTACTGGTTCCTGAAAGAGGTAGGTCCACATTTCCCGAGGCGTATCAGGGCCATAAACAGCTAATAAATCCTCCGCATGCTTTTCTACCGAGAGAGCCTCTATTCGAGCATAACGCCCTTCTAAGAAATCAATAGAAGGCAGTACACCGGGTGTATAACCTTCCATCGACTCACCAATCATCTGACCATATTCGTTTACTGGCATTTTTCTTCTCCTTGTTTTACGCTGAAAATACTATATCACAAATTGTTCTCTTTGGAAACTGGCACTGTCTTCAAACTTCATCCTCAACACTATATTAGTGACCCGTTTTCTGTCTTTTATCCTCTAAGGCTTGATTAATTCGTTGGGTGAGTTTGTGAGTTTGCCAGATTTGATACAACCATATCAATCCATAAATTAACAAGAAAAAGAACCAAAGCAAGGGACTCCACAAGGCTGAACTCCAACCAAAAAATAGAGAGGTCAATACTAAGATAGTAGCCGTCACTAATAAATGAACTCCTACACGTATACTAAAAGCAAGAAACTCTAGCTTTTCAAGTATTAAAGTCAATACCCCCATAATTCCACCCATTAAAAAAAGAGCTAGAATATTTTTTGCCATTGGTGCAGGATAGGTAATGCTTGGATAACACTGAGCTAATAACATCATACTCAAATAAAAGAAGGAAGCCGTACGCATTCCCGATACAAAATAATCAATCAATCGTTTCATGATTTTCTCCTATAAACCTAGATAATTCATTAAGGACTTAACGTATTTCCGACTCACACTAGATTTGATGCCCCGAGTCATTTTAGCCATCATGTTCCCTGAAAAGCTATCCGATAATGACTCTAAATGGTCAATGTTTATAATTGAATGTCGTGATATCTGTATAAAATTACGTCGGTTAATCCTATTCTGAAAGTTTATCAATGTTTCCTTAGTTTTATAAATCCCATCTACCGTA
The DNA here is from genome assembly GCF_001070715.1 of Streptococcus pseudopneumoniae. Lineage (GTDB taxonomy): Bacteria > Bacillota > Bacilli > Lactobacillales > Streptococcaceae > Streptococcus > Streptococcus pseudopneumoniae_H. Next base: position 28,434 of record NZ_JVRR01000043.1, on the reverse strand, counting down.
TAAATGGTTAACAAATTCTTATCAATATCAGCTAGAATAATATCCTCAATCTTCACCATAACCAGATGATTATCCGTTCGAATAGGAATGACCACCTGATTGGTCGTTGAAAATTGTTCTAAATACTCCATGACTTCCCTTGCTTGGTCGGTTAACTGAGCTGCCTGAATTACAATATGTGGGTCCTTTTCTGAAAACTCTGCCTTCATTTCAAAACGAATCTTCATTTTCTCTCCAATGTACTTTTATTTTCTCTTGCTAAATACTTTAACAAACAAAAGCCAAAGAAGAATAGCGATGAGACTGATAATAACCACTATAAAGTATGTCTCTTCCTTTGTCAATAGTTCTTGCCAGTTGATTTGGATTCCCATTTTTTCTTGAAATTCCTTTAACAAGCTGCTATTTCCTGTAAATGCGGTCTCTAATGGTTCTTTCATTAAAATTTGTCGATAAAGAGAAGCAATATAAGTTGCAGGAGTACACTTCATGATAATCTGTGCAAAATCAGGTAAAACTCCAATAGGGACATAAGTTCCTACTAAAAATCCAGAAGCAGTTCCCACTATAGTTGCCAGTTTACCAAGACTATCTACAGATTGAAAACGATAAATCAAGAGAATATTTATCAAACTTGAAAGCAGACTACTTAACAACATAATCAAAGCAATTTCCGGTAAATGACTGATAACTGGACTTTCTTTAAAATAAAGCCCCATAACAGCAAACATAAACACCTGCATGACAAAAGAGATGGCAATACTACTGATTAGATAGGACACCTGTAACCCCCAGCTACCTAAATCTGTCAAGAAGAGATCTTGATCCACTTGATTTTCACGATCCTGTACCATTTGTGTAAGAGCCGTAAAACTGGTTGTAATCCCAGTCACAGCCAAGGTCCCACCCATCAACCAGTTATTTAAAAGGTTCGTATTATCAGGGAGTTGGGACCAAGCATCTGTCAAGTTCTTCTGCAAAAAAATGATATAAAGGAGGAAGGAAATCAATGCCCCCAATAATGAGAAAAATACTCCTGAACGATTACGAAAATATAAGATAAAATTCCGTTTCAATAAAGCTAGCATTAGCGAACCTCTCTTCCTGTAAGTGCAATAAAGGCATCATCCATGGTACCTGGACGAAACTCAAAAGAATCAATTTCTTCTCGTACTTTTGCCAAATATTCAATAGCTTCCAGTGATGTCCTTGGATAAAAAAGATATTCCAACTCATTTTCTTCCTTTACTGTCATTCCAGTCTGTAGCAACTTTTCTAAATCCTTCATTTCTTTAAAACGAATTTTTAGAATATTAGATGCATACTGACTTTTAATAGCCGTCGCAGAACCTTGCGCAATCACTTTCCCATGATCAACGATATAAATCTGATCCGCTTCATCCGCTTCATCCAGATAATGAGTCGTTAAGATAATAGTCATCCCTTCATCCTTTTGTAGTCGAGACAGTAAATCCCAAATGGCTTTGCGAGTCTGAATATCTAGACCTGTCGTTGGTTCATCTAAGAAAAGAATATCTGGCTGTGAAAGAAGAGCACGCGCAATATCAACCCTACGTTTTTGCCCACCTGACAAAGTCCCATATAGTTGCTTCTGGAAAGCAGTCAAACCCAGTTGATGGATCAAATCATCCACACGACTTGCAACAATCTCCTTATACTGTTGAGCACGAATCGTAAGATTTTCCCTAACCGTCAACATCTCATCCAGTACACTAGCTTGAAAAACTACTCCGATTTTCGTATTTGGAGCATATCGAATCTGACCTTTTGTCGGCTTTTTCAACCCGATTAACATGGAAATGGTGGTTGATTTTCCTGCACCATTGGGACCCAAAATAGCATTAAAACTCCCTTTTTCAAACTCTAACTGAATATCGTCAACAGCCATATAATCGCCGTACCGTTTAGTCAAATGTTTAGCTTGTAAAATCATATTTATTTCCTCCTCTTTACCTCACTAGTTTAACAAAAAGAATGAAAGAAAAATCGACTTTTGAGATAAGTGGTTAAAATGAGATGTTAAGTGGTGAGATGGTGGAAACAGAATTATATTTTCATTCAAAAAATCCCCCAGATTCTACTCTGAAGGATTCCTATCTTATTTCACAACAATATTAACCAATTTATTCGGTACCGCAATTACTTTCACGATGTTCTTACCGTCAATTTCTGCTTTGACTTTTTCGTCAGCTAGAGCAATCTCTTGCAATTCTTCGCGTGATAGGTCTTTGGCTACCATGAGTTTAGCGCGAACTTTTCCTTTGATTTGGACAACGATTTCGATTTCGTCTTCAACTAATTTGCTTTCGTCCCATGTTGGCCAAGCCACGTAAGAGATTGACTTACCTGTTGCTGCAACTATTTGCCAGAGTTCTTCTGCCAAGTGAGGTACAAATGGTGCAATCAACTGAACGAAGCCTTTGGCGTAGTCTACATAAAGTTTGTCTTCCTTGTTGGCAGCGTTGACAAAGACCATAAGTTGGGCAATGGCTGTGTTGAATTTCAATGATTCTATTTGCTCTGTGACAGCTTTAACGGTTTCGTTGTAAACCTTGTCGAGAGAGCCATTGTTTTCTGCAACAATTTCCTTGCTTGTAATCAAACGGTAAACACGGTCAAGGAACTTACGGCTTCCTTCCAGACCTTCTTCTGACCAAGCAATCGAAGCATCAAGTGGTCCCATAAACATTTCATAGACACGAAGGGTGTCAGCACCGTATTGTTCCACAACATCATCTGGGTTAACAACGTTCTTGAGCGATTTAGACATCTTGGCTGGCGCTTGCTCCAACTCTTCCCCTGTTTCCACATGGAAGAAAGAACCGTCACGTTTTTCAACCTTATCAGTCGCCACAAGAGCCCCACGGTGGTCACGGTAGCTTGTTCCCAAAATCATTCCTTGGTTAAAGAGTTTTTGGAATGGTTCCTTAGTTGGAACAACACCGAGGTCATAGAGGAATTTATGCCAGAAACGAGCGTAAAGCAAGTGAAGAACGGCATGCTCTGCACCACCAACGTAGATATCTACTGGCAACCATTGTTTGAGAAGGTCCTCATCAGCCAATTTCTCAGTGTTGTGTGGATCAATATAGCGGAGGTAATACCAGCTTGAACCTGCCCATTGTGGCATGGTGTTGGTTTCACGACGACCTTTGACACCATCTTCACGAGTCACTTCAAGCCAGTCTGTCAAGTTAGCTAGTGGACTTTCCCCTGTACCTGAAGGGCGGATGTCCTTGGTTACAGGCAAGACAAGTGGCAATTCACTTTCAGGAACAGCTGTTGAAGTTCCATCTTCCCAATGAATGATTGGAATTGGTTCACCCCAGTAACGTTGACGGCTAAAGAGCCAGTCGCGGAGACGGTAGGTAACCTTCTCTTGTCCACAGCCTTTTTCTTCCAACCAAGCCACAATCTTGGCAATAGCGTCTTCTTTGTTGAGTCCATCTAGGAAGTCTGAATTGACATGAAGTCCATCTTCTGTGTAGGCAGCTTCTTCAACGTTTCCACCTCCAAGTACTTCGACGATTGGAAGGTCAAATTGTTTGGCGAATTCCCAGTCACGTTGGTCGTGGGCTGGCACAGCCATTACCGCACCTGTTCCGTAACTAGCAAGAACATAGTCGGCAATCCAGATTGGGATTTCCTTACCATTGACAGGGTTGATGGCATAAGCACCAGTCCAAACCCCTGTTTTTTCTTTGGCAAGGTCTGTACGAGCCAAGTCAGACTTGAGGCTAGCTTGGTGTTTGTAGTCTGCTACTGCTTCTGCTTGCTCTGAACTTGTGATAGCATCTACTAATTCATGTTCAGGAGCCAAGACAGTGAAAGTCGCACCGAAAAGAGTATCAGGACGAGTGGTGAAGACAGTGAATTCCTTATCTGTTCCCTTAACTTTAAAAGTTACATTAGCACCAGTTGATTTACCAATCCAGTTGCGCTGCATGTCCTTGATAGACTCTGGCCAATCAAGTTCATCTAAGTCATTGAGCAAGCGCTCTGCGTAGGCCGTGATTTTGAGCATCCATTGGCGCATTGGCTTGCGGACAACTGGATAGCCTCCACGCTCAGAAGTTCCATCAGGAAGGACTTCTTCGTTGGCAATGGCTGTTCCCAACTCTTCAACCCAGTTTACTGGCACTTCCGCTTCATAAGCCAAGCCCTTTTCGTAAAGCTTCGTGAAAATCCATTGTGTCCACTTGTAGTAATTTGGATCTGTTGTGTTAACTTCACGATCCCAGTCATAAGAAAATCCAAGCGCATTGATTTGACGTTTAAAGTTAGCAATGTTTTCCGCTGTAAATTCTGCTGGGTCATTACCAGTATCCATAGCATATTGCTCTGCAGGCAAACCAAAAGCATCCCAACCCATTGGGTGAAGGACATTGTAGCCTTGCGCACGTTTGTAACGGCTGAGGATATCTGTCGCTGTGTAGCCTTCTGGGTGTCCTACGTGCAGACCCGCTCCAGATGGATAAGGGAACATATCAAGCGCATAAAACTTAGGTTTTGATGCATCTGTTCCTGTCTTAAATGTATGATGTTCTGCCCAGTAGCCCTGCCACTTAGGCTCAATTTCTTTATGATTATAAAAACTCATGGTCTCTCTCCAATTTTGTGATGTTACTATTATACCATTTTTGAGGGAATTTGAAATGTGTTAAAAGAAAAAACTGTATACTGTATCTCATTAATTTTGATGACTATGGATTGCTCTATCACCCACTTTTTTATCTTATTGTTATGCGGGAAATCAAAGAGCAAAACAAGAAGCTTATCTCTTATAACACAAAATACTAACTTTAGACCGAAGATACGACTGGAATGCTAATTAATGTATTTATAATAAATAGCCGACAACCTATGTCGCTTTTTGATTTATGAAGAACGTCGGATTCAATACGAGGATCAATAAAAGACTACCATTTGGAAAACAGTAGTCCTTATTGTTTATTTTGAATTTACATAGGCGTCTACAGCGATGATAGCTTGAGCAACATCTGAAGGCGAAATCTTAAACGGCATCTGATGGATTGTCTCACCCTCCATAGTTGCTTGTTTACCAACTTTTATTAAATCATCATATCCAACTTGATCTAAATGCATTTCTTTTAGAGTTGTTGGCATGCCAATTTTTTTGTAAAACTCAATATACTTATCAAGTTCTTCTTTAGGTCTATTTTCCAATAAAAGTTGTACCAAAGTTCCATAAGCTACTTTTTCACCATGTGTTAAATGATGAATGTCACCTGTTAATGCAGTAAAACCATTATGAATTGCATGCGCCGCAGCTAATCCTCCACTTTCAAAGCCTAGGCCACTCAATAAAGTATTAGCTTCAACAATATTTTCTAATGCTGGTGTCACAACTTTAGCTTCACAAGCCGCCATGGCCTGTAAACCATCTGCGAACAGCGTTTCTTCACATTTTTTCGCAATTGCAACTCCAGCCAACGTTTGCTGTTGTCCCAACATAGTTTTTCCATTTGCCTGCATAACCGCACGCGCCTCAACCCAAGTTGCTAAACCATCTGCAATACCAGACGCTAATAAACGCTTAGGGGCTTGTGAAATAACTTTTGTATCAACCAAAACTAAATCTGGATTTTTAGAATAAAATAGATAATGATCAAATGCACCTTCATCTGTATAAATAACAGATAAAGCAGATACAGGTGCGTCGGTCGATGCAATTGTTGGAGCAATAATAACAGGCTTTTCAATCAAATCTGCAATAGCTTTTGCACTATCAATCGTCTTTCCACCACCAAGCCCGATAATACTATCACAGTTTTCTTTCTCGGCTAAGGCAACAACTCGATTGATTTCATTGTCAGAAGCTTCACCATTAAATAGGGCCAGAACAATATGGAAACCATACCTATGCAAGTAATCTTCAAATCGTTTTCCAACAATATCATAAACCAACTGATCACATAATAGAATCGGACGATTTCCCAAATCCAAAATTGATTTGGCATTTTCAAACAAGGCATTCTCCCCTTGAATATATCTCGAAGGACTAGCAAAAATTCTCATGTTTGTTTCCTTTCTACCTAAATGGAACGACTATTTTGAGTAACAAACCAGTCGTCAGAAAAGTCATCAACCGCCTTTTGGATAGATGGCATGGCGAAAGCTGATTCAAAAACATCTGCTCCTGCTGTAACAGCATGCGCACCTGCAGCTAAAGCATTATTTACTTGTGCTACATTTTTAAAGGATGCAGCTAAAATCTTACTAGGAGAGTTCTGTCTATCAATAGCAAGAGCTAATTGACGAATGACAGAATTTGAATCAATGTTCAGATTTTCCATTCTATTATAATATGGAGCTAGGTAATCGGCTCCTGCTTCGATAGCTAATAATCCCTGAATAACTGTATAAATAGCTGTTGCAGTGATATGGTAGCCCTCTTTTTTTAGCACCTTTATTGCACGTAATCCAGCCGGAGTAACAGGTACTTTGATAAATATATCATCTCCTGCTTGTCTACGAATTTCATGAGCATCCTTTAAGATGCCTTCAAAATCTTGAGAAATCACCTGAACATGAATAGAGGGTGCAGAGCCAATCAATTCTCTTACATCTTTGATTCGTTCAAAAAAATTAATAGAACCCTCTCTTTTTGCAATAGTGGGATTTGAAGTTACCCCAGCTAGCGGTAAAATTTCAGACCATTTTTTAATCTCATCTAAATTTAATGTGTCAAGCATAAATTCCATAAAAAGAACCTCTTTATTTTACAATGTATGCTCAGTACGTCCTATAATATCATCTTGGGTTGCCTTAGAAAGAACATTGAAGAATGCAGAGTATCCTGCAACACGAACAATTAAATCTCTGTGTTTTTCAGGATGTTTCTGAGCGTCAATCAACGTCTCTCTGGAAACAACATTGTATTGAATATGGTACCCATGTAAACGATTAAAGAATGTTCGTAACAAAGCAATTAGTTTTAATTTATCTTCTTCTTTGGCTAACGTTTGAGGATTTACTTTCTGATTTAAGAGAACCCCACCTACGATTTCATCTGTTGGTAATTTTGAAACAGATTTTAAAACAGATGTAGGGCCGTGTTGATCCATATTATGTGATGGTGAACAACCCTCTGCTAACGGTGTACCCGCGTTGCGTCCATCTGGCGTTGCTAATGTTCCACGTCCCTGTCCTACGTTGGCTGAGATAGAAGATGTTCCTGAATAACGAATTCCTCCAATAGGACCTCTTCCATAACGTGTATTAGGATATTTAGCAATTTCATCAACATAAATGTCATAAGCAGCAGTAACCAATTTGTCAGCATAATCATCATCATTACCGTACTTAGGTGCATCATGAATCAACATTTCTTGAATGACCTTACCTTCTTCTCCGGCATAATCTGTTTCCAGTGCATGCCAAAGCTGACTTGGGCTTATACGTTCTTCCTCAAATACCAATTTTTTAATTGCAGCTAATGAATCCGACAAATTTGCAATTCCAACTTGCAAACCTGATATATAATCATATACTGCTCCACCTTCTTTAAGGTGTTTTCCACGACCAATACAATCATCAGTCAATGCTGAACATAGAATATCAGGAACTTCTCGTTCCAATGATAAATCAATAGAATTTTCAACAATAACACTCATTCGTGTCAAATATCTTAGTGTTTTATCCCAAGCATTTTCTAATTCAGAAAAGTTCTTCATATCCTTAAAATGACCAAAGCTTGGTGCAAACCGTTTACCCGAAGCCGGATCAATTCCATCATTCATCGTGATAAGTAGAACCTTAGGGAAGTTCATATAACTCATACCTGTGCAACGATAGCCCCATTTTCCTGGAACTGCCGTTTCAACACATCCAATGGCACTGTAATCATAAGCATCATCTTCCAATACTCCTTTTGCAATAAAAGAAGGAATAATAATCTCATCATTATTAAATGCAGGCATACCAAAACCAAGTTTCATTACTTCAATACACTCATTCATGAAACGAGCATCTAAACCTGCATGGTAACGTACAGTTAGATTAGGTTGTGGTAGATGGGTTTGTGCAACTGATTTTAATACCAAATAAGATAATGGGTTAACAGCATCCTTCTTATCTCGAGTCTGTCCACCAATTGTAACATTTTGATATAAAGGACTTCCTGCTGAAGAAAATGTATGTGCTTGACTGCGAACCTTATTAATTGTAATTGTCTTAATCCAAAGATTTGTTAGACGTTCAACAATGCTATCTTCTGTTTCTTTACCACTTTCTAAATCAGCCTTCATATGTGGATACATATATTGATCAAAACGGCCATATGAAAGAGAGTGGCCATTAGATTCAATTTGTAAAATACATTGAATAAACCAGACTGATTGAATAGCTTCTGCAAAAGTAGTTGCCGGTTCATATGGGACTCGAGAACAAATATCTGCAATCTCAAGTAATTCTTTCTTACGTTTAGGATTTGCATTTTCGGCTAAACTTTTAGCAAGATCAACAAAGCGATTTGCATATACTTTAATAGCATCGATTACGATAAATATAGAGTCGTAAAAATGATATTTATCAATACTTGCTGGATCTGTTAAATCTAGTGCTGCTTTCGCTTTACGAGCCCGCTCTTCAAAACCTCTTAAACCAAATTGCAACAGTTTCTGATAGTTAACTGCTAAGTGAGCATCTCCAGAGTTCATCTTACCTTCCATACCGAAGAATCCTGTTTCCATATAAACAGACACTTCTTCAGGTAACAAGGCACCAGCTCTCGCACGTAAATTATTATTTTCCCAGAATGGAGCGATACTTCTAAGTTGTTCTTTTGTTTCTTCTGTAATATAGAAAACATCTCCATCACGCTTTTCAAAAAGATCCAACTCATTGAGAACAAATTCTAGCGTATATTCTGGAAAAATAGGAGCATCTTTATTGGAAGAAGCTTGATTTCCTGCAATCATAGATTCTTCTTCAATATAGATAGTCATATTTTCTAAAATTTCTTTCAGCATATAGGCACGTTTTAGGACATTAGGTTGTTCCTTATATCGTTCATAGGCGCGTGTTGCTAGAACTGCTCTCTCAGCATCAATATAAGGTTTTTTATTTAAAACATCTTCTCGATATTTGTTCATCCTTTCAGTAAGGCTGCCAAAATATTCTGTCTTGATTGTTGTTCTTGCTACTTCTGTATTTACCATCGTAAGCACCTTTCTTTCGAAAATATTTTTGTTTCTTTCGAAAATATAATACCTAATTTTTTAGAGAATTTCAAGCTTTTAACTAGAAAAACTTTAACTCCCTAATTTTTAGCACAAATGTGTGAGTTTAACAGTAACACACAAATGCCTCTAAGATTGTTTGATTTCATTTTGGTAAGCTAAACGATCTTGTATCTTAAAGAATGGAAAGTAAACCAATGTAGACATCGCTAATATCACCAGCTGAGTCACAACACCTTGCCATCCACCCACCAAAAATCCTGATAGAATAGCTGGTGTACTCCAAGGCAATGTTACCCCTGAAAATGGCTGCATGAAACCTGTTGCAATAGCTCCATATACTATCACAGCTGCAAGTACAGGAACAAGAATGAAAGGTACAAACATAACTGGATTCATGACAATCGGAAATCCAAATACAACTGGCTCATTTACGTTAAATATTGCTGGAAAAGCTGCTACTTTCCCTAAGGCTTGGTACTGTTTCGATTTTGATGCAAAAAGCATGGCAACTACAAGACCAAACGTAATCCCTGAACCTGATAGAATTAAAAATGAATCTAAAAATTGTTGAGTAACAATATGTGCACCATTTTCTAATGATAGATTCCCAGAGGCTAACATAGCTTTATTAGCATCAAGATTAGATAAAAGCAGAGCTGTCACTACTCCATTTACTACCGATTGTCCATGAACACCAAACCACCACAAAAATGATATAAAGAATGCAATTCCAATTGCACCATACAAAGATCCAGTTAAACCTTGCAATGGAACTTGAATAGCAGAATAAATCATTTCTATGAATGTTCCGCCATTAGTCAATGAGCTCGCTAAAATATATACAATCATAGAAAGTAAGAAAATTACAAATGCTGGAATCATTGCTTCAAACTGTTTGGCAATAGCTTGTGGAACTTGTTCTGGCATCTTAATAACAATTTTTCTCTTTATAAAGAAGGTATAAATACTTCCTACTACCAAACCTATAATGATAGCACCGATAATTCCTTGACCTCCAAACCAAACTTTACTAATAGCATCCCCAATTGCCTCACCTTGTTTAGGGATATAAGATGATCTTAGCAAAATAAAGAATGCAGATACAGATAGAACCCCAGCTGGCAAAGCCTCTACTCCGCTATTCTTAGCATAAGAATAGGCAATTGAAAAACAAGAAATTAGACCCATAATCGCAAAAGTTCCTGAATATACTTGCATAAACGGCTCTGTCCAATTAGCTCCAAAAACACTAGCAATGCTCTTGTTTAATCCTTCAAATGGCAATTGTCCCATAATCAAGAATAAACTACCAACTACTGTCAATGGCAAAATTGCTAACATACCATCTTTTAGAGCTATAATACCACGCATATTCACAAACTTCATCATAGGTGCAATGATTTTTTGAACATCCATCTTTGCCATAATAAAACTCCTTTTCTTACCCACTAATCAAAGATAGGGCCAAATCTAATACTTTTTTCCCATCTAACATACCATAGTCCATCATCGGAATAACAACTATCGGAACATCACACTTATCACAAATTTCTTTTGATTTATCTAATGTATAAGCAACTTGAGGCCCCAATAGTGCAACATCTAGATTTGGGGCATAATCCGCTAATTTAGACTGAGAAAACGCCTCTATTTCTGCCTCAACTCCACTAGATTGCGCTGCAATTTTCATATTATTTACAAGCATACCAGTAGAAAATCCTGCTGCACAAAACAAACCAATCTTCACCATTATATTTTCCTCCTCTATGTTAATAACAATGACAATACTCTAGTATTATTTTTTATGAAGTTCTTTTCTCAAACTAATAATTTCTTTGATTAAATTAATCTCCGTCATACTAGTCATGAGATGATCTTGCGAATGGACAAAAAGTGCTGTAATCTCCGTTTTTGTACCAGACGCTTCTTGTGCCAAGAATTTTGTTTGTAGATTATGGGCTTCTAATAAGGCTGCATCAGCTAACTGGATTTCTTCTTCACATCGTTCACATGTACCGTTTTTTATGTAATCTAATGCTTTATAAATATGTTGTTTCGCATCGCCAGCATATAAAATTAAACCCATGATAATTTGATCTGGAACAATCATTTCCATAAATTCCTCCTCATTTCACTATGTAAAAAGCTTTTTTCATTTGAAATTTTAAAATTTTCTTTTGTAACTATAGAATACAACTACATAAGAAACTTGTCAATCCAAAAATCAACAAATAAACAATTTTTATTTATACAAGCACAAATGTGCAATCGACTAAAAAGAAAAACGATAAACTGAATCAGTCTATCATTTTCACTCACATAAAATATTTCGAAAAGAAAAATCCCCATCTTCTTCCAAAACTTTTAAAATTGTATTTTTATCTGTAATCAGATGGTTTACTAGATTAGCACGCAAGACAGAAAGAATCGAAGATACTTTCGTATCACCGTAAGCAACAGCTAAACTTTGAGGAATATTTTTTAAATCTTCCAAAGAGATTGCTATCGTTCTTTCCTGTAAGTTTTCATAGACTTCTTTACCTTTTGAATCAAAAAATCGACAACAAATTTCTCCTACAGTTTTAACTTTGGCCAATTCTTTAAAGTCATCCTCTGTAAGCATGTCTAACCATTGATGTTTTCCTTTATTGCTAAAATCACCAATTCCGACTACAGCTATATCTAAATCTTTCCAACTATTTTTCAAATCTTCAAAATATCTTGATTGCAAAATACCATCTGCTAACAATTTATTTTCTTGCACAATTGTTGCATTCATAAATGTACACTCTCCATGAAATTTTCTAGACATTTCATAAATTAGTGTATTCACATGGTATTTAGCGTGTATGTGACTAGGACCACCTGCTAGAGGATAGAAGTGAACATTTCGGACACTTTTGCTGTGGATTAAATCTACTAAATTACTTAAACTTTTCCCCCAAGAAAAGCCAATTTTCATATTATCATCAATTAAATTCCTAAGGACACCTGCTGCAACTTGAGAAATTCTTTCAGATAAAATTGTTGGATTATCATCAAATTCATTTGGAATAATTTCTAAACTTTCCAAACCATATTTTTCTTTTACATAATTTTCCAACTTAAACATATTGGTATCAAAATTCTCTATTTCAATTTTAACAATTCCTGCATTCCTTGCTTCTGTTAACATTCTACTAATAGAGGTTCTATAAATTCCTAATTTTGCTGCTATTTGTGACTGATTTAAGTTTTCAATATAATACAGATAAGCAATTTTAGAGAGCAGTTTATTCCTATCTTGATTCATACACTTAACCTCTTACGAAACTACCTTAACCATTATCCCAGCATTTTCTAATGTAGCTATATTTTGTTTAGAAAGTTTTTCGTCTGTTATTACTTCATAGACTTGACTTAAAGCAAATCTTCTTACCGTACCCCTTTTATCAAATTTACTTGAGTCAGTTAGGACAATGACTTTATCCGACGCTGCTGAAATATATTGAACTACCTCACTGCGCATTAAATCTTTTCCTGTAAAGCCCATCTCTTTATCGTAGCCATCTGTCCCAACAAAAGCTTGACGCACATGAAAAGTCTGTATCATTTCTTTTAATAAAGGTCCTACGGTAACCTGTGAATCTTTCTGAAACTCTCCACCAAGAACAATAACACGACATGAATCATAACCTCTTACAAAATTTGCTATAAAAAATGAATTTGTTACAATAGTGACATTTCTTTTCTGCTTGCAAATTTCCTCAGCAAGTAAAGCACAGGTTGAACCAGATTCTATCATTATTGTTTCATTATCTGATACCAATTTTACTGCTTCTTGAACAATTTTTCTCTTAATTTCATAATTAATTGACAAGCGTACATTTAAGTCATCTCCACTATTTAACACAGCATATCCATGCTCTCTGTGTAATAAACCTTTTGACTCTAATTTATCTAAATCTTTTCTAATCGTTACTTTCGATACATTTAATTTTTCCGATAATGTATTAACATCAATCTTTTCATATTCTGATACTAATTTAATAATTTGTTCCAATCTTTTCATTTTACACCTCCGTTTTATTCTACCAAAATAAAAAGCAAAAAACAACAAATTAAACTTTCGTTCGTAATTGTTTTTCTTTCGTTTTTGTGATAGGATAGAATTATAAAGAGGAGGAACTCTTATGGAAATATCTAAAGGAATTATTTTTAATATTCAACACTTTTCAATTCATGACGGTCCGGGTATTCGTACAACTGTTTTTTTAAAAGGATGCCCTCTGCGCTGTCCATGGTGTTCTAATCCTGAATCTCAAAGAATGAAACCTGAAAAAATGAAAGATGCTCAACGAGAGAAATTCACTTTAGTAGGTGAAGAAAAAACTGTAGAAGAAATTATTACAGAAGTATTGAAAGACAAAGAATTTTACGATGAATCCGGTGGAGGTTTAACTTTATCTGGAGGAGAAATATTTGCTCAGTTTGAATTTGCTAAAGCTATCTTAAAGTCAGCCAAAGAGCATCACATACATACTGCAATTGAAACTACTGCTTTTGTTGATCATGAAAAATTTATTGATTTAATCCAATATGTAGATTTTATCTACACCGACTTAAAACATTATAATTCTATAAAACATAAAAAAGTGACTGGGGTTTTTAATCAAATGATTATTAAAAACATTCATTATGCCTTTTCTCAACATAAAACTATCGTTTTAAGAATCCCGGTTATTCCTGATTTTAACAATAGTTTAGAGGATGCAGAAGAATTCGCTACTCTATTTAACTCATTAAATATCGACCAAGTTCAACTACTCCCTTTTCATCAATTTGGTGAAAACAAATATCGTTTATTAAATCGGAAATATGAAATGGATGGAGTCAACGCACTTCATCCCGAAGATCTTATTGATTATCAAAAGGTATTTCTTAACCATCATATTAATTGTTATTTCTAGTTCATTTCCTTGAAATGCTCTAGCTATTTGCAGATAACAAGCATCTATAATACATACTTAACTTCTCAAAAGGTTTAGCTAAAAAATTTTAGCCAAACCTTTTCTATTTTACCTTGCTCTAGAATTTTTAAACTGCTATACTTATAACAGAAAACCCTTCCAAGGAGGTGGCGGATGTCTCATTCCTTTAAAAAATCTCTCCAAAAAGAAATTCTCCATAGAAGCTCTATCGCAGCCTTTGTGACCTCTCTTTTACTACTCATTTTACTTTTTGGTTTTTCCTATTTTTTACAAAGGCAACAACTCTCCAAAGATACGAGACAAATTGTCAAACAGGTTCAAGAAATGAAAGAAGCCAATAATGAGCTCCTGACTACTATGAACAATAAAATGATTCCTGAATTTTTGGAGGGCAAACACACAGAGAGAGAAGTCTTTAGCTTATTTTACGAGACAAAAGCTAGATTGAAGCTTAGTTCTGACCTCATTATTCTAAACGATACAGGTGAATTACTATTTAGTACCAATCGAAATCATCAAGAAAGTATTTTATCTCCCTACTATCTAAAACTGCTCATTCAAAATCCTTCTCAAGAAAAAGTGACAGAAAAAATTGCACTCTCTTCAGATAAGCAACACTACACACTCTTTATCAAACCACTACTTCAAAACCAACGAGTTAAGGCCTATACTATTGCTTTCGTAAATGAGAATGATTTCATCTCAAGTTTCCCAATGATAAATTCCAAATACATCATTACCGATAGCTTTGGAAATATGTTTTCCAACAATACAAATCAGTTTACTCGTTCCACTCTTGAAAAATTTGATGAAAAACTCCTACACTCTCGCACCCGCTGGTATGCGAATGAACCGCTTATTGTTCAAAAAGAAAAAGTCGGTGCTATTTTTTCAATCTATACTTTTCAATCCTTTTTTCCCATTCCTAGCTTACTCGGCCTAGCCTCCGTCCTCACCTTATGTATATTCTTCCTCTACTTCTGGCAAGCAAGACGAATTGCTCATAAAATTGCCACACACAACGCTGTTCCTATTGAAAGTTTGGTTTACCAACTTCAAGAAATTCCTAAACAAGCAGAAAAAAGACTTTCTCTACAAACAGGTGATGAGTTTGAGTTTATGGCAGAAAAAATCAACAATATGTTGTACAAATTAGATCAACTTCATCAAAAAATGTTGACCATCGAAAAAGAAAAGTGGATTTTTGAAAGAAAAATGCTGGAAGCTCAGTTCAATCCTCATTTTCTCTACAATACACTTGAGACGATTAAAATCACTTCTTTAATGGATGCCACTCTCACACAAGACCTGATTCAAAACCTCACGCGCATTCTTCGCTACAGTATCACCGATTTAGAAAAAGAAACAACCATTTGTCAGGATTTAAAGATTATAGAGGATTACCTGATTATTCATAAGATTCGTTTCGAGCACTTTTCTTATGATATTGTCTGCCCAGAAACTGTTGATAATCAGCCTATTCCTAAACTTTTCTTACTTCCTCTAGTAGAAAATGCTATAAAATATGGGATGCAATACCGTATTGATCTTCATATTGATATCCAAATTACCTTGGAAGAAGATTCTCTGACTTTTTTGGTCAAGGATAATGCCGGAGGGCTCACAAAACAAGAGCGACTCGCTATTTTAGACTCTTTAGAAAGCCCTCATACCCAACATGGCATCGTTAACAGCTACAAACGATTGAGCAATTTCTTTTCTGATGTCCAGCTAGATTTAGGAGTCAATCGCCATGGAGAAACTTGGGTCAAATTTATAACGAAAGGACTAACTCATGTTTAAGCTCATTATCGTAGAAGATGAACACCTCATTCGAAAATGGCTAGAGATTGCCGTAGACTACTCTGCCCTAGGTATCCAAGTCGTAGGAACTGCCAGTCACGGTCAAGAGGGAATGAAACTCATTCAAGAAAAAGAACCTCATATTGTCTTAACAGACATCACAATGCCAATTATGGATGCTTTTATGATGTTCGAAGCCACTCGTACTCTCTCCTATGAAAAAGTTATCTTATCAGGTTATAACGATTTTCAAAATGCCAAAAAAGCCATGCAATATGGGGCAGTTGATTTCTTATCCAAACCAATTGATACCAAGGAGTTGACAGAATGTCTTCAAAAAATTGTTTTGCGATTACGAGTTAGCACTCGTCAAGAAACTCCTTTTTTAGAAGAATATCAAACTTTACTCACCTCTATCCAACAAATTGATACACAAAACCAAATCATTCAGCAAATTCTTGAATTTGTTCATCAACACTACTGTATGCACTTTACCATTTCTACCATTGCAGAGAATCTAGGGTATAGCGAAAGTTATCTATATAAGGTTATCAAAGAAGACTTCCCAATGACACTAAATGAATATATCTTACGCTACCGCCTCAAGCAAGCTATAGATAAAATAGCTGAGTCCCCCAATTCCCCCCTAAGCGATATCTCTGAACAAGTTGGATTTTCAGACTATAAATATTTTGCAAAAGTTTTTAAAAAGTATCTCCATATTTCTCCAAAAGAATTAAAACTTATGGATAAAAATCATTGATGTAAAAGGATTGCTCAAATCAGGCAATCTTTTTATTTCGTACTTTTACTCAATGAAAATCAAAGTGCTAACTACTCAAATCATAGCTTTGAGATCACAGATAAAGTGACGTATTTTGAAGAGGATTACCATCAAAATCTCAGCTACAATTCACCCATCCTTGCTCTAGGAACTCATTTCCTATTTTTCGTTTTAGATTTCTTTAAGGTTTTTATTATATCCTGTAGAACTCTACAATTTGAAAACATTAATAATCTAGGTAGAGAAAATGTTCGTAAAAAAGGAGATACTTATGAAAAAAATACTATTCTTTCTCTCTTGTGGCTGGATATTCCTTTCTTTATCAGGATGTTCTTCACCTATAGAAGCGGAAACTAGCTCTGAAAAAGATTCAGATAACACTTTAGTTGTCTACTCGCCTAACCCTGAAGACCTTATCGAAGAAACAGTCCCAGCCTTCGAAGAAAAATATGGTATTAAGGTTGATTTAGTACAAGCCAGCACTGGTGAATTGTTCAAAAAAGCTGAGGCCGAAAAAGAATCCCCTGTAGCTGATGTCATTTTCGGAGGCTCCTACGCCCTCTTCTCTTCTAACGAAAATCTTTTTGAACCTTATATTTCCCAAGAAAATGACCAGATAATCCCTGAATATCAAAATAAAACTGGATTCTACACACCTTACACACTGGATGTCAGTGTTATCATTGCCAATTCAGCCCTTACAAAAGATATAAAAATTGAAGGTTACAATGATCTACTCAATCCTAAATTAAAAGGAAAAATTGCTACTGCTGATCCTAGTAATGCTTCTAGCGCCTTTGCACAATTAACAAACATGCTTGTAGATCAAGGTGGATACGAAAATGAACAAGCTTGGAACTATGTGAAAAATCTATTTACCCTAGTAGATGGAAAGATTGCATCTAGCTCTTCGAATGTTTACAAAGCTGTCGCCGATGGGGAAATGGCTGTAGGACTCACCTATGAAGATCCTGCCTTAAAACTCTTAAATGATGGGGTTGATGTAAAGGTTATTTATCCAAAAGAAGGAACCGTCTTTTTACCTGGTAACGCTGCTATCGTCAAAAATGCCAAACACATGGAAAACGCTAAGAAATTTATCGATTTCCTCCTTTCTCAAGAAATCCAAGATAAGCTAGGAACTGAAACTACAATCAGACCCATTCGTAAAAATGCTAAAACCAATAAAAATATGAAGGCTATGACAGAAATCAATATTGCCACTGAAGATTCCGATTATGTCATTAAAAACAAATCCGCCATTCTTAAAAAGTACAATGATATTTTTACAGATATCCAATCTAAAAAATAAAATTTGACTTACCAGTGATTAACTGTCAAACCCTGCTATAAAATCAAAAAGATTACTTCCGTTTTTGTAGAGAATTTTACTCTAATAGAATAGAATTATCGGTTTTAAAAACGCTTATATTATTTTAAAATAAACTTAAATAACACAACGGAGGTATCCATCATGAAAAAGAAATGGATGTATTATGCTGCTTGCGGACTAGCCCTTTTTGGTCTTGCTGCTTGTTCTTCTAATGAATCTGCCGATGGCGGTTCATCTGATAAAGGAGACGGCGGTTCGCTAGTCGTTTATTCACCAAACTCAGAGGGCTTAATCGGAGCAACTATTCCTGCCTTTGAAGAAAAATATGGTATCAAAGTAGAACTGATTCAAGCTGGTACTGGAGAACTTTTCAAAAAACTAGAGTCAGAAAAAGAAGCTCCTGTAGCCGATGTCATCTTTGGTGGTTCTTATACACAATATGCTACCCACGGAGAACTCTTTGAAAACTATACTTCAAAAGAAAATGATAATGTTATCAAAGAATATCAAAACACAACTGGCTACTCTACACCTTATACGCTAGATGGTAGTGTTTTAATCGTCAATCCTGATTTAACGAAAGGCATGAATATCGAAGGATATAGCGACCTTCTCAAACCTGAACTAAAAGGAAAAATCGCAACTGCTGACCCAGCAAACTCTTCTAGCGCCTTTGCTCAATTAACAAATATGCTCCAAGCTCAAGGTGGTTACAAAGACGATAAAGCCTGGTCTTATGTAAAAGATCTCTTCACACTTATTGATGGGAAAATCGGTTCAAGCTCATCTGGTGTCTATAAAGCAGTCGCTGACGGAGAAATGGCTGTTGGTCTCTCTTATGAAGATCCGGCTGTTAAACTCTTAAATGACGGAGCTAACATCAAGGTAGTCTATCCAAAAGAAGGAACAGTCTTCCTACCTGCTAGTGCCGCTATCGTTAAAAAAGCTAAAAACATGGAAAATGCCAAGAAATTTATCGATTTCATTATCTCTCAAGAAGTACAAGATACACTTGGTACAACCACTACTAACCGTCCTGTTCGTAAAAATGCTAAAACCAGCGAAAACATGAAACCAATTGACAAAATCAAAACACTCACTGAAGATTATGATTATGTCATCAAAAATAAATCAGATATTGTTAAGAAATACAATGAAGTCTTTACAGATATCCAATCTAAACAGTAAAAGAGGTTCACTATGAGTGAGATCAAAATTATTAACGCCAAAAAAATCTACCACGATGTCCCTGTTATTGAGAATTTGAACATTACAATTCCAAAAGGAAGTCTCTTTACCCTTCTTGGGCCTTCAGGGTGTGGGAAAACGACCCTTCTTCGTATGATTGCAGGTTTCAACAGTATCGAAGGTGGAGAATTTTACTTCGATGATACAAAAATCAATAATATGGAACCCAGCAAACGCAATATCGGAATGGTTTTCCAAAACTACGCTATTTTCCCACATTTGACTGTCCGAGATAATGTTGCTTTTGGTCTCAAGCAAAAGAAGGTTCCAAAAGAAGAATTGATTCAACAGACCAACAAGTATCTTGAACTCATGCAAATTGCTCAATATGCGGATCGGAAGCCCGATAAACTCAGTGGTGGACAACAACAACGTGTCGCCTTGGCACGCGCCTTAGCTGTTAATCCAAGTGTTCTCCTCATGGACGAGCCACTTAGTAACCTAGATGCCAAACTTCGCTTGGATATGCGTCAAGCCATTCGAGAAATCCAACACGAAGTGGGAATTACAACCGTCTATGTAACCCATGACCAAGAAGAAGCCATGGCTATTTCAGACCAAATTGCTGTTATGAAAGACGGAGTCATCCAACAAATCGGCCGACCAAAAGAACTCTATCATAAACCAGCTAATGAGTTTGTAGCAACCTTTATCGGACGCACAAATATTATCCCTGCTAATCTTGAAAAACGGAGCGACGGCGCTTATATCGTCTTTTCAGATGGCTATGCCCTTCGAATACCAGCTCTTGATCAGGCTGAGGAACAAGCTATTCATGTAAGTATTCGTCCTGAAGAGTTTATCAAAGATGAATCTGGAGATATTGAAGGAACTATTAGTGATAGCGTCTATCTTGGACTAAATACGGAGTATTTCATTGAAACAGGCTTTGCCTCAAAAATTCAAGTTAGCGAAGAATCAACTTTTGAAGAAGATCTACAAAAAGGCGATCGTATTCGTCTACGAATCAATACTCAAAAATTAAACGTCTTTTCTGCAGATGGTTCCCAAAACCTGATAAAAGGAGTCAACCATGGAACGTAAAAAACTAAATATTTGGACAGCCTCCTCTTTCTTCATCTTTCTTACCTATCTTGTCTTTCTCGTTTATCCTATCGTTACCGTGCTCAAGCAAGCACTTATACATGAAGGGCAATTCTCACTAGCTAATTTTGTCACTTTCTTTGGTAAAGCCTACTACTCTGAGACACTTGTCAACAGTTTCAAGGTTTCCATTACCGCTACTGTCACTTCCTTAGTTGTAGGAACCCTATTAGCTTATCTCTTCTCTATGTATGACTTCAAGGGGAAGAAATTTCTACAAATATTGATTATCATTGCTTCCATGTCAGCTCCTTTCGTGGGAGCCTACTCCTGGATTCTCTTACTGGGACGAAACGGGGTCATTACTAAATTCCTGACAAATGCCCTTCATCTTCCAGCTATCGATATTTATGGATTCAAAGGAATTGTACTTGTCTTTACACTGCAACTATTCCCACTGGTATTTCTATACGTTGCTGGGACAATGAAAAGTATTGACAATTCTCTACTTGAAGCTGCTGAAAGCATGGGGTCCTTCGGATTTAAGCGTATCGTAACGGTTGTTTTACCTCTCCTCGTTCCAACCTTACTAGCTGCTGCCTTGCTTGTATTTATGAGAGCATTCTCAGACTTTGGAACGCCTATGTTAATTGGTGAAGGATATCGGACTTTCCCGGTCTTGATTTATACCCAATTCATTAGCGAGGTTGGAGGAAATTCTGCTTTCGCATCTGCTTTAGCAATTATGGCGATTATCATTGCCTTGACAATTTTCCTTATCCAAAAACACATTGCAAACCGCTACAGTTTCAGCATGAATTCGCTCCATCCAATTGAGCCTAAAAAAACTACAAAAGGAAAAATGGCTGCCATTTATGCAACAGTCTACGGAATTATCTTTATCTCTGTTTTACCTCAAGTCTACTTGATTTATACTTCTTTCCTAAAAACATCAGGTATGGTATTTGTCAAAGGCTATTCTCTAAACAGTTACAAGGTCGCTTTCAATCGTATGGGCTCTGCTATTTTCAATACCATTCGTATCCCTTTGATTGCCTTAGTCCTAGTTGTCCTATTCGCAACATTTATCTCCTACCTAGCCGTTAGAAAACGGAATTTGTTTACAAACTTAATTGACAGCCTCAGTATGGTTCCTTATATTGTACCAGGAACCGTTCTAGGGATTGCCTTCATTTCTTCCTTCAATACCGGTCTATTTGGAAGTGGATTTCTTATGATTACAGGGACTGCTTTCATCTTGATTATGTCCCTATCTGTCAGAAGATTGCCTTATACTATTCGCTCATCTGTTGCTAGTTTGCAACAAATAGCCCCAAGTATTGAAGAAGCCGCGGAAAGCTTAGGAAGTAGTCGTCTCAATACCTTTGCCAAGATTACAACTCCAATGATGCTATCTGGTATTATTTCTGGAGCCATCCTATCTTGGGTCACAATGATCTCAGAGCTCTCTACTTCTATCCTCCTCTACAATGTCAAAACAAGAACAATGACTGTAGCCATTTATACAGAGGTTCTCAGAGGGAATTATGGTGTAGCCGCAGCCTTGTCAACTATCCTCACTGTTCTAACAGTAGGTTCCTTGCTCTTGTTCATGAAAATCTCTAAAAGCAACAGCATTACACTTTAGTTTTCCCCATCAAAAACAGCCGAAAGGATTACCCTCGGCTGTTTTTTCTTGTCTTGATATTCTTATCAAATCCCTAGTTCAGAGCAAGCAAGTCTAGACTGATTAAATAGAGGCTTCCTCCATCTTCTCCCGTCCTAGTTCTCGGTAACTACGATCGCCGACAACCTCAACGCTAAACTGACCGTCCTCATATTCAAGAATTGTCACGCTACCATTATCGAGACCATGCGGATGCATACCATTGATCAGATAAACAATGGTTCCAATAGTCATTCCGTGACTCACGACAAGAGCATTGCCCCCACCTTGCTCTTCCATTTCTTTGGCAATCGCTTCAAAACCTTCCTTGATTCGACCACTGAGTTTTTCCCAACCTTCAGCCCAACCAGCTGTATCAACCTCTACCAAGCCCTCAGCCAGTTCAGCATAAGACAATTGGTGAACGTGGTCCACATTAAAGATACGAGGAATAATGCCCATGAAAAGATCGCCATCGTAAGCTCCGTCAAAGCTACCAAAACACCATTCTCTGATACGCTTGTCCATGCGATAAGGGATTTTCCCCTGCAGGCCAAGTTCATCAAGGATAATTCCCATAGTCTGAATGGTGCGACCAGAATCACTCGAATAAGCACGCTCAAACTGTAGACCAGATTCTCGCAAACCGATTCCTAATTCTTGAATCCCTCTCTCACCTTCAGCTGTTAAGGGAGTATCGCTCCAACCTTGCGCGCGACCAATCGTGTTAAACATGGTCTTGCCATGACGTACCAAATACAATCGTACTTTTACCATTTTCCGTCCTCCGTTTGCTTCTATTATATCATGGATGATAAAACAAAAGCCACCCAGACAGGTGACTTTTGCAGGAGATTATTATGAAAAAGTTTAGGAGTTCTATTAAATAAAGATATTAGATGAAAATCAAATTCAAACTAAATCAGTGTTATCTGTTTCAAATAATATTAGGAGGTCTTTATTTAATGATTATAGTATACACATCCAACCTTAAATAGAACTTAAAATTTCTCCTATTTTCTTAATTTTTAAAACTATGAATTGGTGCTGGGATTTGTCCTCCACGAGAGATGAAATCAACAGACGAAGCCTCATTGACCTTCATAACGGGTGCAGTTCCTAATAGGCCACCAAATTCAATCATATCGCCTTCTTTTCCTTTTGGAATGATACGAACAGCCGTTGTTTTCATATTAATGACACCAATTGCAGCCTCATCTGCAATCATAGCCGCAATGGTTTCAGCAGGCGTATCTTCTGGTATAGCAATCATATCCAAACCAACAGAACAGATAGCCGTCATAGCTTCTAGTTTTTCCAAATTAAGAGAGCCATTTTGCACTGCAGCAATCATCCCCTCATCCTCAGAAACAGGGATAAAGGCACCAGACAAACCACCAACTTGGTTGCAGGCCATCACTCCACCCTTCTTAACTTGGTCATTCAAGAGAGCCAAGGCAGCCGTCGTTCCGTGCGTACCAACTGTTTCTAGCCCCATTTCTTCAAGGACACGTGCAACAGAATCTCCAACCGCAGGAGTTGGCGCCAAACTCAAGTCCACAATACCAAACTCCACACCCAGTCTCTCACTGGCCAACTGACCAACCAATTGACCGATACGAGTGATTTTAAAGGCAGTTTTCTTAACTGTTTCTGCTACTACATCAAAGCTCTGTCCACGAACTTTTTCCAAGGCACGCTTGACCACGCCAGGACCAGAAACTCCGACATTGATGATAACATCTGCTTCCCCAACACCATGGAAGGCACCAGCCATAAATGGATTGTCCTCAACAGCATTAGCGAACACAACCAACTTGGCCGCTCCCATATCTGATAGATTAGCCGTTTCCTTGATAACTCGTCCCATATCCGCCACAGCCGTCATATTGATACCAGACTTTGTTGAGCCGATATTGACTGACGAGCAGACCTTGTCCGTTTCAGCCAAAGCACGAGGAATAGAATTGATGAGAATCTCATCTCCCTTTTGGTACCCCTTTTGTACCAAGGCAGAGAAACCACCAATAAAATCCACACCGATTTCTTTCGCAGCCTTATCAAGCGCTTTTGCCAGAACTACATAGTCTGTCGCATCTGTCGCTGCTCCAATCAAAGAAATAGGTGTCACCGATACACGCTTATTAACGATTGGAATTCCCAACTCAGCTGCAATTTCATCACCAACAGCCACTAAATTAGCCGCCTTGATCGTTATCTTTTGATAAATTTTCTCCGCAGCACGATTGATATCTGGATCGATACAGTCTAAAAGGGAAATCCCCATGGTAATGGTTCTAATATCGAAGTTTTGCTCCTCAATCATGGCAATGGTTTCAGTAACTTGTCTAATATCCATGTGCACCTCCTAGATATTATACATAGCTTCGAAAATCGCTGCACTCTGAATGTTGATTTTCACATTTAAAATTTGCCCAAAAGTTTCAAACTCATTTCTCAGATAAGTAAAATCTTGCTTTTTATCACTAGAGACGACAGCCATCATCGTGAAATATTCATCTAAGACAGTTTGAGAAATATCGTCTATGTTCAAACCCAATTCTGCAATTTTACCAGAAACACCTGCAACAATTCCAGATTTATCTTTACCAACAACAGTTATAATCGCTTTCATAAGCAAACTCCAATTCTTCTTAAAATAAGAAACCTGAACATTAAACAGGATTCTTTTCAAATAGTATAGCATAATTCTAACGAAAATACTCAAAAACGCCTGCTTACGAAGTTGTTCTTAAGCAAAAAACAATTTCGTAAACAAGCGTCTACTATCCCAACTTATGATGAGTGTTCCCGCTAGGACCGAAATCCTAGCGGTAGACCAGAGCTAGACTAAGAGCACAAGACTCCATCATCATAACACTCAACAAAATTGATGATTTTATACTAATTCGATGATCGCCATTGGCGCTGCATCACCACGACGTGGTTCAGTTTTAAGGATACGAGTGTATCCACCGTTACGTTCAGCATAACGAGGTGCGATTTCTGAGAATAATTTTTGAAGTGCTGTAGTAGAAGTGTACTTATCAGTTGCTTCATCATAGTTTTCAGATGCGATTTCATTACGTACGAAAGCAGCTGCTTGACGACGTGCATGCAAATCACCACGTTTACCTAGAGTAATCATTTTTTCAACAGTTTTACGGATTTCTTTAGCACGAGCTTCAGTTGTCACGATTGATTCGTTGATCAAAAGGTCCGTTGTCAAATCGCGAAGCATTGCTTTACGTTGTGAGCTAGTGCGTCCTAGTTTACGGTAAGCCATGTATTCCTCCTTTATTTATCTTTTAATCCAAGACCCAAATCAATGAGTTTGAGTTTCACTTCTTCCAAACTCTTGCGTCCAAGATTTCGTACTTTCATCATCTCTGCTTCAGATTTTTCTGTCAAATCATGCACAGTATTGATACCGGCACGTTTCAAACAGTTGTATGAACGCACAGACAAGTCCAGTTCCTCAATCGTACGATCCAAAATACGGTCGTCAGATTCAGTGTCAGCTTCTTTCATCACTTCAGTTGACTTAGCAATCTCAGTAAGATTTGTAAACAAATCAAGATGTTCTGTCAAAATACGTGCTGAAAGCCCTAAAGCATCTTCTGGAATAATTGTTCCATTTGTCAAGATTTCAAGGGTTAATTTGTCAAATCCATCATTGCTACCTACACGAGCAGGTTCCACTTGATAGTTGACTTTTGTAACTGGTGTATAAATAGAATCTACAGCAAGTGTTCCAACTGGTGCATTATCCTTTTTATTTTCATCAGCAGGTACATATCCACGACCACTGTTAACAGTCATAGTCGCTTTTAGAGAAGAACCTTCACCGATTGTAAAGAGATAATGATCTGGATTTACAATTTCAATATCGCTATCTGTCAAAATGTCACCAGCTGTTACTTCAGCAGGACCTTCAACATCCAGTTCGATGATTTTTTCGTCTTCAACGTACGATTTCACTGCAATTCCTTTAATGTTCAGAATGATTTGCATCACGTCTTCACGAACACCTGGAACTGTGTCAAACTCATGTAACACACCATCAATATTGATAGATGTCACAGCTGCTCCTGGTAGAGAAGCTAAAAGTACACGACGAAGAGAGTTACCAAGAGTTGTACCGTAGCCACGTTCAAGTGGTTCGATTACAAACTTGCCATAATCTTTATTTTCATCAATTTTTGTTATATTTGGTTTTTCAAACTCGATCATTTAGTTACTCCCTCTTAAACGAAAAGCAGTGTAATGCGATGATTATACACGGCGACGTTTTGGAGGACGAGCACCATTGTGTGGCACTGGAGTCACATCACGAATTGCTGTTACTTCAAGACCAGCGGCAGCAAGCGCACGAATAGCTGACTCACGACCAGAACCTGGACCTTTTACAGTAACTTCAACTGATTTAAGACCGTGTTCTTGTGCAGATTTAGCAGCAGCTTCAGAAGCCATTTGAGCAGCGAATGGTGTAGATTTACGAGATCCTTTGAAACCAAGAGCACCAGCTGATGACCAAGCAATTGCATTACCATGCACATCAGTAATCATAACAATAGTGTTATTAAATGTAGCGTGAATATGAGCAATACCAGATTCGATATTCTTTTTCACACGACGTTTACGTGTTGGTTTAGCCAAGACTTTTACCTCCTATATTATTTTTTCTTACCAGCAATCGCAACAGCTTTACCTTTACGAGTGCGAGCGTTGTTTTTAGTGTTTTGTCCACGGACAGGAAGTCCACGACGGTGACGGATACCACGGTATGAACCGATTTCCATCAAACGTTTGATGTTCAAGTTTACTTCACGACGAAGGTCACCTTCAACTTTGATTGCATCCACTTCACGACGGATAGCATCTTCTTGATCTGATGTAAGATCACGTACACGAACATCTTCTGAGATTCCAGCAGCAGCCAAAATTTTCTTAGATGTTGCAAGTCCGATACCATAAACATAAGTCAATGAGATTACTACGCGTTTGTCATTTGGAATGTCAACTCCAGCAATACGAGCCATGTTTTCTCCTTTCTATCTTATCCTTGACGTTGTTTGTGTTTTGGATTTGCTGGGCAAATTACCATAACACGACCATTACGACGAATAACTTTACAGTATTCGCAAATTGGTTTGACCGATGGTCTTACTTTCATTTCTTATCCCTCCAAGTTTTTCGATTATTTAAAGCGGTAAGTGATACGTCCACGTGTCAAGTCATATGGACTCATTTCGACAGTAACACGATCTCCCGCTAAAATACGAATATAGTTTTTACGAATTTTACCAGAAACTGTTGCTAAAATCTGATGTCCATTTTCAAGTTCAACCGTAAACATTGCATTCGGCATTGTATCAACTACTTTGCCTTCAACTTCAATCACATCGTCTTTTGCCACGCAAAAGCACCTCCATAAATTTCGATTCGATGCCTCTAGACACAGAGACAACAATTATAAGTCAGACTATCTCAGTATAACATTTGTAGCGGATTTTTGCAAGTGTGAAAAACGCTTTATTTCAAATTTGTCAATACTTTTTCGATATCTGAGAAGACATCATTGATATCTTGATTACCTTCGATGTCATGAACCAAACCTTTGGCACGGTAGTGAGCAATGATTGGTTCCCCTTGAGCAATATTCACATCCAAACGACGTTTTACTGTCTCAGGCTTATCATCTTCACGTTGGTAGTAATCTTCTTCTTTATAGTCAACTGGTGGGTTAAAGACCTTGTGGAAAGTTTCTCCAGTTACGCGGTGGATGATACGGCCACTCAAACGTTCCAAGAGGCTATCTGGATTCACTTCAATGTTGATGACACCTTCTAGTTCAATGCCAAGTTCAGCCAATATTTTGTCCAAGGCATGAGCTTGTTCAATTGTACGTGGGTAACCATCCAATAAGAATCCTGTTTCTTTAATATCATCTTGTGAAAGGCGTTCTTTTACGATTCCATTTGTAACTTCATCAGGAACCAATTCACCCTTGTCAATATATGACTTAGCAAGAACACCCATTTCAGTTTGATTTGCCATTGCAGCGCGGAACATATCACCTGTTGAGATATGTGCAACATGGAATTGTTCTACGATTTTTGCTGCTTGAGTTCCCTTACCTGCACCAGGTAAGCCCATAATCAAAAGATTCATGATCTGATCTCCTTATTTTATTTTTAAATAGAAGTAAAAAGTCTTTTCACCCCTATTTAAAAACAAAACAGAAGAGGGGAGACCAAACTCTCACAAATGTTAGAGTTAAACCTCCACTCCCTCAGCATTTACTGATTCATACTCAATGAAAATCAAAGAGCAAACTAGGAAGCTAGCCACAGGTT
>NZ_JVRR01000042.1 GCF_001070715.1 Streptococcus pseudopneumoniae | reverse complement strand
AGGCGCTGGCTGGTAATTTGGGCTTATAGCCCTGGTTCAAACCACCCGTTTGACGGGCGGTCATGATTGTGGTAATATTAATTCATTTTCTCCTGAAATTGAGTTTTTGCCTAGCCTCCTTTTCAAATCGTATGTTATAGACTATCACTTTTCTCTGCTTAAGTGAATGACTTGGTCATAGTGTTTTAAGTCCTCTTCTGTGTAGTGGTGAATGACTTCAATGACTGTTTGAGGTAGGGAGAAGAGTAAGTCGCTAATTTTTCTGCTATTTTCCGAGTCAAGATTGGCCTTAATTTCATCTGCTAAGATGAGTTGGCTATCATGGTAGAGGGCGCGAGCGATTTCTAGGCGTTGTTTCTCGCCACCAGACAGACTATCATTGCTGAGCGTTCGATTTTTCAAATGTTCTAATCCTGTTTTTTTGAGGATATGATTTAAAGTTTCTTGATTTTTATCCAGTCCTAGAAGGATATTGTCGTCCAGAGATAGCGTGTCAAAGTAATGGCTATCTTGGAGGATATAGGAACTAAAGCTTGTGATTTCTTTACGTGACAGGTTCTGACCAGCAAAGCTAATCTGACCACTTGTTGGTGTCTCTTCTCCATGAATGATATTGAGCAGGGTTGTCTTACCAGAGCCACTTTCCCCGATAATGGCGATTTTTTCTCCTTGCTTGATGTGTATGGAAATCGGAGATAAGAGGATGTTTCCATCTTTTTCTAGGGAGATGCTGTTAAGCTGGATAGGGAAAATGTTTTCTATGCTTCTAGGCGAGATGAAGTCAGACTGGCCCAAAAGTTTTTGGTATTTGTTGAGAAGACTTCGAGTTGCTTTTCGGGTGTTGGTAAAATAAGCCAACTCTTGGAATTGATAGCCGATATTATGGGAAACCAGATAGATGGCCACAAAACTCGCAGCATCTAAATAATTATAGTAGGTCATAAAGCCACCGATGACGATTGGTGTGACAGAACAAAAGGCATCGATACTATTGATAAAGAGACTGTTTAAAGTTCGTTGCTTTTCATAGTTAATTTCGGCATCCAGACTGGTTTGTAATTGCTTTTGGTAGCGAGCAAAAAAGTAGTCTTGCCCTTGATAATGGCGAATTTGTTGGCTACTACCAATAAAATTTGTCAAGCTTGCTAAGTAGCTCTGGTTAGCAGTGGACCGCTTTTCAGAAAGTGAATCCAAACGCTTGGATCCGATAGCACTGCAGAGTACAGGAAAGGAGTAGAAGAGGATGAAAATCAAGCCCAGGTGAAAATTGGTCCATAGGGCATAGAGAATGGACACAGTGGTAAAACCCAGAGAAGAAATGATGATGACCGTTGGCTCAATATAGTTTTCTTCTAGTTGCTTGACGTCGTTTTCTAGGTCAGACAAAATATCCTTTTCATCAATCTCATAACTGTTTAAAAATCGCTTGAAAATAGCACTCTTGATTCCATATTTGAAATCAGTAATCAAACGAGCGTAGTAATAGCGTTTCCCAGCTAAGCCTAGTAAGAGGATGAGGTTTCCAAGTATCCCCAGAATCAAAACTTTCCAAAGAAGGCCTAGTTCTTGATTGGTAAAACTAGCAACAATATTTTGAACAAGGGCTGGCGTGATAATCGCTTCCAGCCAGGTAACGGCAATAGAAAAGAAGTAAAGTATGAGGTGTTTCTTAGTAACAAATCTTTTCAGCATAAAGAGTTGACCTCCTTATCGATATACATGTAATTAGTTTTAAAGTCATTATACTCCTTTTTATTAAATACTTCATATAGAAATGTAAGTCCTGAGAACGAAAAAAGTCTAGCGAGTTATTGTCGCTAGACTTTAAAACTATTGCAAATTAACCTTGTTTCTCAAGATGTAGTAGGTTCCGAGGTAAAAGATAGCTATGAAAATGAGTTCTTCAACAATGGCTATACCTGCTCCCATATAGAAATGGTCATTAAGTCCTACAAGTGAATTGACATAGAAATTAGAACTAAGATTGAAGAAAAGTTCAATAAATCCAATGACGATTTGGATCCCAATGTAGGCTGCAACAGCGAGTGCTGTACGGTATTCATTGAAAAGCTGTCCAATGGAAATAGCCAAGTAGATGCAGAGGATGCTGGAAATGGTATTTAGTAGGAAGGATATACCTGTAAGAAAGATCTGAGGGAGATGTGTTTCTACAAATGTAATCACATAAGAAAGAGGGATCCATTCTGAAGCCGTTATGGTCACAATAATAACAGCACTTAGAGCTAGGACAGCAGTGCTAATCAACGACCAGATAAAGGCACCGATTAGTTTGGTTGTGATGATATGGTGTTCAGAAACTGGCAAGGTCAAAGTCAGATAGCCTTGTCGGTCATAGACACTACCTTTAAAGCGTTTAATGATTAAGAAAAGAGTTGAAATCCCAAGTGTAATCATCAAGCCACCAAAGACGAGGGCTAGAAAAAGTAGCATAGTAGGTTGACTTTCTTTGACAGGTAGATTGTTATAGGTCTGTGCTTGTATCCCGATAAGGGTAGAAAGGACTAGTACGGCAGCGTAGAGGGCTAAATACCACTTGTTAACATTTTTAAATTCATAGCGAACTAAATTCCAAAACATAAATAATCTCCTTTGTTTAGGCCTTAAATTCCTGACGGAAGAGTTGATCAATGGATTCACCTGACTCATAGCGAATATCGTCTACATTGCCTTGACGAACGACTTTTCCGTCTTTGAGGAAGGCAATTTCATCCAAGATTGGCTCGATATCTGAAATCAAGTGGGTAGAAATCAAAACGGTAGAAGTTGGTGAGTAGTTGTTGATAATGGTATTGAGGATATAATCACGGGCTGCTGGATCCACCCCACCAATGGGTTCGTCTAAAACGTAGAGACGGGCATCACGGCTCATAACCAAAATCAATTGGACTTTTTCCTTGTTTCCTTTTGATAGTTTCTTGAGACGACTATTTTCATCAATACCTAGGTCTGCAAGTAGATGATGGGCGCGTTCAAGATTGAAATCTTTATAGAAGGTCTTGAAGTAGGTTAGGGCTTCTTTGACCTTCATTTGTTCATTAAGATAGGTTGTATCCGGCAAATAAGCTACGATGGCCTTGGTTGCTGGGCTTGGGTCCATGTCGTTGATGAGGACACGTCCTTGATCTGGTTGCAAGAGGCCATTGATTAGTTTAATCAGGGTTGTTTTTCCTGAGCCGTTTGGGCCAAGGAGACCAACAATTTTTCCAGCTGGGATCTCAAGAGAAACATTTTCAAGGGCTGGTGTTGCTCCATAAGATTTGGATACATTTTCAAATGCTAGTAATGACATAGGCTTAAACTCCTTTAATATAATCGCCGACTACGCCTGGTAGTTCTTCTTTTTCATAGCCAAAATGGGTCATGGAGGAAACGAAGTGTTCCAATTCTTCTTCCGATAATTGTTTGCGCGATTGGGCGATTAGCTCCTTATCCTCAGTCACAAATCGTCCAGTTGTTCGCTTACTGTAGACAAATCCTTCTCGTTCAAGGTCTGACAAGGCTCTTTGGATGGTGTTGGGATTGACCCCTGCCTCGCTAGCTAGCTCTCTCACGGTCGGAAGTTGTTGATTGGGTTCCAGTGTATGGGAAACAATCTGAAGCTTGATTTTCTCCATAATCTGTAAATAGATGGGTTTTTTGTTGTCAAATGTCCAGGACATCTTGGTCTCCTTTCTTTCATCTTTTTGTCTTAATTAAATAATACAACAAAACAAAAAACTTGTCAAGCAAAAAGAAGAATTGTTTTGGGAATCGTTTAAAAAATGGTATAATGAAAAGAAAACGATAAGGAGGGAAAGGATGCGTTGTCCAAAATGTGGGGCTACCAAGTCAAGTGTTATCGATAGTCGCCAAGCAGAAGAAGGGAACACTATTCGTAGAAGACGTGAGTGCGACGAATGCCAGCACCGTTTTACAACCTACGAACGAGTAGAAGAAAGAACCTTAGTGGTTGTTAAAAAAGATGGCACACGGGAACAATTCTCCAGAGATAAAATCTTTAATGGAATTATCCGCTCAGCCCAGAAACGTCCTGTGTCAAGTGATGAAATCAACATGGTAGTCAATCGTATCGAACAGAAACTCCGTGGTCGAAATGAAAATGAAATTCAAAGTGAGGACATCGGTTCACTCGTCATGGAGGAGTTGGCTGAGTTAGATGAGATTACCTATGTACGTTTTGCCAGTGTCTATCGTAGTTTTAAGGATGTCAGTGAGCTAGAGAGCTTGCTCCAACAAATCACCCAGTCCTCTAAAAAGAAAAAGGAAAGATAAATGAAGCCAATTGACCGTTTTTCTTATCTAAAGAATAATCGGGTGTCGCAAGATACCTCATCTCTGGTACAGTGCTACCTCCCGATTATCGGTCAGGAGGCACTGAGCCTTTATCTTTATACGATTAGTTTTTGGGATAATGGTAGAAAGGAATATCTTTTTTCAAGCATTCTTAACCATCTCAACTTTGGAATGGATAGATTGATAAAATCCTTAAAAATCCTATCTGCTTTTAATCTCTTAACCCTCTATCAAAATGGGGAGGTTTATCAGTTAGCCCTCCATGCTCCTCTATCTAGTCAGGACTTCTTGGAACATCCTGTTTATCGCAGACTTTTGGAGAAAAAGATTGGTGATGCAGCGGTGGAGGATTTGAAAGTTGAGAGTGCTGAGGGAGAAAAAATACCTGTCTCGCTCAATCAAGTCTTTCCAGATTTGGCAGAGCTGGGAAGTCAAGAAGACCTTGGTCTCAAGAAGAAAGTAGCCAATGATTTTGACTTAGACCATTTTCGTCAGCTTATGGCTCGAGATGGGCTTCGTTTTGCGGATGAGCAGTCCGATGTCTTAAACCTCTTTGCCATTGCTGAGGAGAAGAAATGGACTTGGTTCGAAACCTATCAATTGGCTAAGTCAACAGCTGTTTCCCAGGTTATTTCAACCAAACGCATGCGTGAAAAAATTGCTCAAAAACCTGTTTCCTCTGACTTTAGTCCTAAGGAAGCGACCATTATCAAGGAAGCCAAAAGTAAAACGGCCTTGCAGTTCTTGGCAGAAATCAAGCAAACACGCAAGGGAACTATTACCCAAACAGAAAGAGAACTCTTGCAACAGATGGCTGGCTTGGGCTTGCTGGACGAAGTCATCAATATCATTCTCTTATTGACCTTTAATAAGGTGGATTCGGCAAACATCAATGAAAAATATGCCATGAAGGTAGCCAATGACTATGCCTATCAAAAGATTCATTCGGCAGAAGAGGCAGTCTTGCGGATCCGTGAGCGTGGGCAGAAAAGTCAGGCTCAAAAAAGCAGTAAACCGAGTCCTGCCAAGTCCAATGTACCCAAGTGGAGCAATCCAGATTATAAGAATGAAACCAGCGAGGAAACTCGTCTGGAATTAGAATGTAAGAAACAAGAACTATTAGCTCGATTAGAAAAAGGAGGAGATTAGATGGAAAGTGTCGGAGACGTACTCAAACGTCAACCTAGCCGTTTTCATTATCAAGATTTGGTCCAGAAAATCATGAAAGATCCTGATGTTGCGGCTTTTATCCAGCAAGAATCCTTGACCCCAGAGGAATTAAATCGCAGTATCTCCAAGTTTAATCAGTACATCACCGAGCGTGACAAGTTTCTTCGTGGTGATACGGATTATATTGCCAAAGGCTACAAGCCGATTTTGGTTATGAATCATGGCTATGCGGATGTTTCTTATGAAGAAACTCCTGAACTAATCGCAGCGGAAAAAGAAGCGGCTATTAAGAACCGTCTCAAGTTAATCAATCTGCCAGCCAGTCTCAAGAAAGCTAGTTTGGCGCAAGTTGACTTGGATGATTTGGGGCGCTTGCCAGTTTTTGAAAAACTATTAGCCTTCGTGGAGCAATATCCAGCTATTCGAAAAGGTCTTTACTTATATGGAGACTTTGGTGTGGGTAAAAGTTTCATGGTGGCTGCCTTAGCCCATGATTTATCAGAAAAACGCGGTGTTTCATCAACTCTCCTCCACTATCCTAGCTTTGTCATTGATGTCAAAAATGCTATTGGTGATGGTAATGTCAAGACCTTGGTAGATGAGATTAAGCTGTCTGAAGTCCTGATTTTAGATGATATTGGTGCCGAGCAATCAACAGCCTGGGTGCGGGACGAAATCCTGCAGGTCATTCTCCAATATCGGATGCAGGAAAATTTACCGACCTTTTTCACATCCAACTTCAACTTTGAAGATTTGGAGCAGCATTTTGCTAAAGGGAAGCAAGGAAATGATGAAACCTGGGAAGCCAGACGCGTCATGGAACGCATCCGTTATTTGGCCGAGGAGACTCGTTTAGAAGGAGTAAACCGTCGATGACAGAAACGATTAAACTGATGAAGGCTCATAAGTCTGTTCGAAGATTTAAGGAGCAAGCCCTTCCTCAGGAAGACTTGACTGAAATCCTGACAGCAGCCCAGATGGCCTCGTCTTGGAAGAATTTCCAATCCTACTCTGTGATTGTGGTGCGAAGTCAAGAAAAGAAGGATGCCTTGTATGAATTGGTGCCTCAAGAAGCCATTCGCCAGTCTGCTGTTTTCCTTCTCTTTGTCGGAGATTTGAATCGAGCAGAAAAGGGAGCCCTCCTTCATACCGACACTTTCCAACCTCAAGGTGTAGAAGGTCTCTTGATTAGTTCGGTTGATGCAGCTCTTGCTGGTCAAAATGCCCTGCTGGCAGCTGAAAGCTTGGGCTATGGTGGTGTCATTATTGGCTTGGTGCGTTACAAATCAGAAGAAGTGGCAGAGCTCTTTAGCCTGCCTGACTACACCTACCCTGTCTTTGGGATGGCACTGGGACTACCGAATGAAGAACATGAAGTCAAACCTCGCTTGCCATTGCATCAGGTGGTTTTTGAGGAAGAATATCAGGAGCAAACCGTTGATGTGATTGAAGCTTATGACCGTGTACAGGCTGACTATGCTGGGGCGCGTGCGACCACAAGCTGGAGTCAGCGCCTAGCAGAACAGTTTGGTCAAGCTGAACCAAGCTCAACTAGAAAAAATCTTGAACAGAAGAAATTATTGTAGAAAGTGAGAAATTATGGCCCTACCAACTATTGCCATTGTAGGACGTCCCAATGTTGGGAAATCAACCCTATTTAATCGGATCGCTGGTGAGCGAATCTCCATTGTAGAAGATGTCGAAGGAGTGACACGTGACCGTATCTATGCAACGGGTGAGTGGCTCAATCGTTCTTTTAGCATGATTGATACAGGAGGAATCGACGACGTCGATGCTCCTTTCATGGAACAAATCAAGCACCAGGCAGAAATTGCCATGGAAGAAGCAGATGTTATCGTCTTTGTCGTGTCTGGTAAGGAAGGGATTACCGATGCAGACGAATACGTAGCCCGTAAGCTTTATAAGACCCACAAACCAGTTATCCTCGCAGTCAACAAGGTGGACAACCCTGAGATGAGAAATGATATCTATGATTTCTATGCTCTTGGTTTGGGTGAACCACTGCCTATCTCATCTGTCCATGGTATCGGTACAGGGGATGTGCTAGATGCCATCGTAGAAAATCTTCCAAATGAATATGAAGAAGAAAATCCAGATGTGATTAAGTTTAGCTTGATTGGTCGTCCCAATGTTGGAAAATCAAGCTTGATTAACGCTATCTTGGGAGAAGACCGTGTCATTGCCAGTCCAGTTGCTGGAACAACTCGTGACGCCATTGATACCCACTTTACAGATACAGATGGTCAAGAGTTTACCATGATTGATACAGCTGGGATGCGTAAATCTGGTAAGGTTTATGAAAATACCGAGAAATACTCTGTTATGCGTGCCATGCGTGCTATTGACCGTTCAGATGTGGTCTTAATGGTCATCAATGCGGAAGAAGGCATCCGTGAATACGATAAGCGTATTGCAGGTTTTGCCCATGAAGCTGGTAAAGGGATGATTATCGTGGTCAACAAGTGGGATACACTTGAAAAAGACAACCATACTATGAAAAACTGGGAAGAAGATATTCGTGAGCAGTTCCAATACCTGCCTTACGCACCGATTATCTTTGTATCTGCTTTGACCAAGCAACGTCTCCACAAACTTCCTGAGATGATCAAGCAAATCAGTGAAAGTCAAAACACACGTATTCCATCAGCTGTCTTGAACGATGTGATTATGGATGCTATTGCTATCAACCCAACACCGACAGACAAAGGAAAACGCCTTAAGATTTTCTACGCGACCCAAGTGGCAACCAAACCACCAACCTTTGTCATCTTTGTCAATGAAGAAGAACTCATGCACTTTTCTTACCTACGTTTCTTGGAAAATCAAATCCGCAAGGCCTTTGTCTTTGAAGGAACACCAATCCATCTCATCGCAAGAAAGCGTAAATAAAGAAGTAGAATCTGGAATGACATTTCCAGATTTTTTTGATATAATAAAATAATAGAAAACGCTATCAAAAAGGAGGTGTCGATGAAACATTTGTTTAAATTTATAATCTTATTGCCCTGGTTTTACTTTTTCAGCTGGATTGAAAAGGATAATAGAGAAAGTAAATTTTTCCCAATTTTTTACTATTTTTACTGGTTTTACATTCCCCTCTATGCTCTTTTTAGCCTTGCTTGGACAGTTATTTCAGTTCTGTTTTTCAATATCGTCTTGAGAAATGTGACAGATATCAAGTTATGGGGCATTTGGTTTCTTTTTATTCTGCTAGCTATTGGTCTGAATTGGTTAACTTATTCCTGTTTCAAAAAAATGCTTCGCTTGAGACGAGAACTAGGGAAGTCTAAAGCGGGGAGGCATTGATTTATATTGGTAATAACATTTAATAGAACGAAACTAAAGAAAACAATTTTAAAGAGGAGGTGTAGATGATGAAACTGTCGTTTAATTGGTTTAATTTGATACTCTTATTTCCTTGTTTATATTTTTTCTATTGGATAGACAATGCTGACAGAAACAGTAAAATTTTCCCCATCTTCTACTATTTTTACTGGATTTATATTTCCCTTTTAGCTCTGTTTAGCTTGGATATGACAATTTTTTCATTCTTATTTTTCCCTTTTGTTCTAAATCATGAATCAGATGCTAGTACTTGGGGTGTTTGGTTGCTTTTGATAGTCTTATCTCTAGGCAGTGACTGGTTAGACTATATCTTTTTCAAAAAAATGTTTCGCTTGAGACGGGAACTAGGACAATCTAAAGGCGAAAGGCATTGATTTATATCGGTTTTTATTTATAGGAGGTAGCTTATGGCACATCTAAAATCATTTATTACACGCTATTCTAAGGTCTATATTGGTTTAGTTCTGTTGATCTGGATTGCTTTCTTCTTTCTTCCTTGGGGCAGTCCGATTCTGGGGGGAAAGATTGACCTCTTCAGCATACAGAAAGTCTTGCTAGTTTTTGGTATTCTGTCTATTTTGATGGCCTTGCTGTCCAAGAAAGTCAGTCTCTTTGTTTTTGGATTGATCTGCTGTTTTTCTCTTTGGATAAATCTATTTATCCTATTTGCGATTTTGCCGATTTTTGTTGGCAATTAAAGCATCATAAAAGTCAGAGAGGTTAGCTTGGAAACTAGCCTCTTTTTCCTTTTCAAAATGGGGATTCTTCCTTGAAAATAATCAGTAATTGTGCTAAAATTAAAAGAACATTCTAAAATATTCGGAATTTAAAGTAAGGAAAAACATGGCTAATATTTTAAAAACAATTATCGAAAATGATAAAGGAGAAATCCGTCGTCTGGAAAAGATGGCTGACAAGGTTTTCAAATACGAAGATCAAATGGCTGCTTTGACAGATGACCAACTAAAAGCAAAAACAGTTGAATTTAAAGAACGTTATCAAAATGGAGAATCACTGGATTCATTGCTTTATGAAGCATTTGCGGTTGTCCGTGAGGGTGCCAAACGTGTCCTAGGTCTCTTCCCATATAAGGTTCAGGTCATGGGGGGGATCGTTCTTCACCATGGTGACGTGCCAGAGATGCGTACAGGGGAAGGAAAAACCTTGACTGCGACCATGCCCGTATACCTCAATGCCCTTTCAGGCAAAGGGGTTCACGTAGTTACGGTAAATGAATATCTATCAGAACGTGACGCGACTGAGATGGGTGAATTGTACTCATGGCTTGGTTTGTCAGTAGGGATTAACTTGGCTGCCAAGTCTCCAATGGAGAAAAAAGAAGCCTATGAGTGTGATATTACTTACTCAACCAACTCAGAAATCGGATTTGACTACCTTCGTGATAACATGGTCGTTCGCGCTGAAAACATGGTACAACGCCCGCTTAACTATGCCTTGGTCGATGAGGTTGACTCAATCTTGATTGACGAGGCCCGTACACCTTTGATCGTATCAGGTGCTAATGCGGTTGAAACCAGTCAGCTCTACCACATGGCAGACCACTATGTAAAATCTTTGGACAAAGACGACTACATTATCGATGTGCAGTCTAAAACTATTGGTTTGTCTGATTCAGGGATTGATAAGGCTGAAAGCTACTTCAAGCTTGAAAACCTCTATGATATCGAAAACGTAGCTCTGACTCACTTTATCGATAACGCCCTTCGTGCTAACTACATCATGCTTCTCGATATTGACTATGTGGTGAGCGAAGAGCAAGAAATCTTGATTGTCGACCAATTTACAGGTCGTACCATGGAAGGTCGTCGTTATTCTGATGGATTGCACCAAGCCATTGAAGCCAAAGAAGGTGTGCCAATCCAGGATGAAACCAAGACATCTGCCTCAATCACTTACCAAAACCTCTTCCGTATGTACAAGAAATTGTCTGGTATGACGGGTACAGGTAAGACTGAGGAAGAAGAATTCCGTGAAATCTACAACATTCGTGTTATTCCAATCCCAACCAACCGTCCTGTTCAACGTATTGACCACTCAGACCTTCTTTATGCAAGTATCGAGGCTAAGTTTAAGGCGGTTGTCGAAGACGTTAAGGCTCGTTACCAAAAAGGTCAGCCTGTCTTGGTTGGTACAGTAGCGGTTGAAACAAGTGACTACATTTCTAAGAAATTGGTTGCAGCTGGCGTTCCTCACGAAGTCTTGAATGCCAAAAACCACTATAGAGAAGCCCAAATCATCATGAATGCTGGTCAACGTGGTGCTGTTACCATCGCAACCAACATGGCGGGTCGTGGTACCGACATCAAGCTTGGTGAAGGGGTTCGTGAACTTGGAGGACTTTGTGTGATTGGTACAGAACGCCATGAAAGCCGTCGTATCGATAACCAGCTTCGTGGACGTTCAGGTCGTCAAGGAGACCCAGGTGAGTCACAATTCTACCTCTCTCTTGAAGATGACTTGATGAAACGTTTTGGTTCTGAACGCTTGAAAGGCATCTTTGAACGCTTGAATATGTCTGAAGAGGCCATTGAGTCTCGTATGTTGACGCGTCAGGTTGAGGCAGCGCAAAAACGTGTCGAAGGAAATAACTATGATACTCGTAAACAAGTCCTTCAATACGATGACGTCATGCGTGAACAACGTGAGATTATCTACGCTCAACGTTACGATGTCATCACTGCAGACCGTGACTTGGCACCTGAAATTCAGGCTATGATTAAACGCACGATTGGTCGTGTCGTTGATGGTCATGCGCGTGCCAAACAAGATGAAAAACTAGAAGCGATTTTGAACTTTGCTAAGTATAACTTGCTTCCAGAAGATTCTATTACGATGGAAGATTTGTCTGGCTTGTCTGATAAGGCTATTAAGGAAGAACTCTTCCAACGTGCCTTGCAAGTTTACGATAGTCAGGTTTCAAAACTACGTGATGAAGAAGCGGTTAAAGAATTCCAAAAAGTTTTGATTCTACGAGTGGTGGATAACAAGTGGACAGATCATATCGATGCCCTTGATCAATTGCGTAACGCGGTTGGACTTCGTGGCTATGCTCAGAACAACCCTGTTGTTGAGTATCAGGCAGAAGGTTTCCGTATGTTTAATGACATGATTGGTTCGATTGAGTTTGATGTGACACGCTTGATGATGAAAGCACAAATTCATGAACAAGAAAGACCACAGGCAGAACGCCATATCAGTACAACAGCGACTCGTAATATTGCTGCCCACCAAGCAAGTATGCCTGAAGATTTGGATTTGAGCCAGATTGGACGGAATGAACTTTGCCCATGTGGTTCTGGTAAGAAGTTTAAAAACTGTCACGGTAAAAGACAATAAAATGAGATAGTTTAGAGGCGGATACCTTGTGAAAAGTAAATTTTTACTTGGTATCCGTTTGCTTTATAAGGAGATGAGTTATGGTATTTACAGCAAAAAGTCCTAAAATCAATATTGAAGAAGTTCGTGCCTTGTCAAAATTAGAAGGCCAGGCTTTGGAGAGAAAATCACAGCGTGATCAAGAGCTAGAAGCCATTATACGTGGAGAAGACCAGCGAATTCTCTTGGTAATCGGACCATGCTCATCTGACAATGAAGAAGCTGTTCTTGAGTACGCTAAGCGTTTGGCAGTCTTACAAGAAGAAGTGGCAGACCGTATCTTTATGGTTATGCGTGTTTATACTGCCAAACCCCGTACTAACGGAGATGGTTACAAGGGCTTGATTCACCAGCCTAATGCGACAGAAGCGCCTAGTCTTATCAACGGAATCAAAGCCGTTCGTCATCTTCATTATCGTGTTATCACAGAAACAGGGATGACGACAGCTGATGAGATGCTTTATCCTGAAAATCTGCCGCTTGTAGATGATTTGATTTCTTATATGGCAGTTGGTGCCCGTTCAGTTGAAGACCAGCAACACCGCTTTGTGGCAAGTGGGGCAGGATTTTCTACTGGTTTTAAAAATCCAACCTCTGGAAATCTCAATGTCATGTTTAATGGGATTTATGCTGCTCAAAACAAACAAAGTTTCCTTTTCCTAGGAAAAGAAGTGGAAACAACTGGGAACCCGCTTTCGCACGCCATTCTTCGTGGTGCTCTTAATGAGTATGGAAAAAATATTCCCAACTACTATTATGACAATTTAATTGATACCATTGCCCAGTATGAGAAAATGAGCTTGGAAAATCCTTTTATCATCATCGATACCAATCATGACAACTCTGGTAAGCAATACATGGATCAGATTCGAATTGTCCGCCAGACCTTGATTAACCGTGCTTGGAATGAAAAAATCAAGCAGTTCGTTCGTGGTTTTATGATTGAGTCTTATCTGGAAGATGGCCGACAAAATGAGCCAGAAGTATTTGGCAAGTCTATCACAGATCCTTGCCTAGGTTGGGATAACACAGAAGCTCTTGTCAGAGAAATTTACAAAACGTTAGGAGAATAAGATGGTATTTATTGAAAAAGGTCAAGAAATCGATATGGAAGTCATCAAGGCTGAAACCCAATTGTCTGCGGAAGCCTTGCGACTCAAGGAAAGCCGTGACAGAGAATTGGCAGACATTATTTCAGGGGAAGATGACCGTATTCTCTTGGTAATTGGTCCTTGCTCTTCTGATAATGAAGAAGCTGTCTTGGAATATGCTCGCCGTTTATCCGCCTTGCAAAAGAAGGTAGCGGACAAGATTTTCATGGTCATGCGTGTTTATACAGCTAAACCTCGTACCAACGGAGACGGCTATAAGGGCTTGGTGCACCAGCCAGATACTTCTAAGGCTCCAAGCCTGATTAACGGTTTGCAGGCTGTGCGCCAGTTGCACTACCGCGTGATTACAGAGACTGGTTTGACGACGGCAGATGAGATGCTTTATCCGTCAAATCTAATCTTGGTGGATGACTTGGTCAGCTACCATGCTGTTGGAGCTCGTTCTGTGGAAGACCAAGAGCACCGCTTTGTGGCTTCTGGGATTGATGCACCAGTAGGGATGAAAAATCCAACCTCAGGAAATTTGGGTGTTATGTTTAACGCCATCTATGCTGCTCAAAACAAGCAAACCTTCCTTTATCATGGGCAGGAAGTTGAGACTTCAGGTAATCCTTTGTCCCATGTCATCCTCCGTGGAGCAGTTAACGAGTATGGCAATTATATGCCGAATTACTACTATGAAAACCTACTTCAAGCCATTGAACGCTATGAAACTATGGGACTTGAAAATCCTTTTATCCTCATTGACACCAACCATGATAACTCAGGCAAGCAATATATGGAGCAGATTCGAATTGTTCGCCAGACCTTGCAAAATCGTGATTGGAATGAGAAAATCAAAAAGACAGTTCGAGGATTTATGATTGAATCTTACCTAGCAGATGGTCGTCAAAACCAACCAGAGGTCTTTGGTTGCTCTATTACTGACCCTTGCCTAGGTTGGGAAAATACAGAGGCCTTGGTAGAAGAGATTTATGTTACCTTGACAAAATAAGTGAAAAGGATGGAGTTGGGGAATCTCAACTCCTTTTGATGAGAATGATAGTTGGACACGGAATTGACATCGAAGAATTGGCTTCGATAGAAAGCGCAGTTACACGACATGAAGGCTTTGCCAAGCGCGTGCTGACCGCTAAGGAAATGGAGCGCTTCACCAGTCTTAAAGGGCGCAGGCAAATAGAATATTTAGCAGGTCGCTGGTCGGCTAAAGAAGCCTTTTCCAAGGCCATGGGAACGGGTATTGGCAAGCTCGGTTTTCAGGATTTGGAAGTCTTAAACAATGAACGCGGGGCGCCTTATTTTAGTCAGTCACCGTTTTCAGGAAAGATTTGGCTCTCTATTAGCCATACCGATCATTTTGTGACAGCCAGTGTCATTTTGGAGGAAAATCATGAAAGCTAGTCCACATAGACCAACCAAGGCTCTGATTCATCTGGGAGCTATTCGACAAAATATTCAGCAAATGGGGGCTCATATCCCTCAAGGAACGCTCAAGTGGGCAGTGGTCAAGGCCAATGCTTATGGTCATGGAGCTGTTGCCGTTGCGACGGCGATTCAGGATGAAGTTGATGGCTTTTGCGTTTCCAATATCGATGAAGCCATTGAACTCAGACAAGCTGGACTGAGCAAGCGAATCCTCATTTTAGGAGTTTCTGAAATCGAAGCTGTTGCTCTAGCTAAAGAATATGACATCACCTTGACTGTGGCTGGACTGGAGTGGATTCAAGCACTCTTAGATAAGGAAGCGGACCTAACTGGATTGACAGTCCACCTCAAGATTGACTCAGGGATGGGACGGATTGGTTTTAGAGAGGCCAGTGAGGTTGTGCAGGCTCAAGACTTGCTCCAACAACATGGTGTTTGTGTTGAAGGGATTTTTACCCACTTTGCGACTGCTGATGAGGAATCAGATGACTATTTTAATGAGCAGTTGGGACGGTTTAAAACTATTTTGGCCAGTATGAAAGGTCTTCCAGAGCTGGTTCATGCTAGCAACTCGGCAACGACTCTTTGGCATGCAGAGACTATTTTCAATGCGATCCGTATGGGAGATGCCATGTATGGCCTCAATCCTAGCGGAGAGGTTTTGGACTTGCCTTATGACTTGACTCCAGCCTTGACCTTGGAATCTGCTCTGGTTCATGTCAAGACGGTTCCAGCTGGAGCTTGTATGGGCTATGGAGCGACCTATCAGGCAGATAGCGAGCAAGTCATCGCGACTGTGCCAATCGGCTATGCGGATGGTTGGACACGTGACATGCAGAATTTCTCTGTCTTGGTAAATGGCCAAGCTTGCCCAATCGTCGGACGAGTTTCGATGGACCAAATCACCATTCG
Organism: Streptococcus pseudopneumoniae; assembly: GCF_001070715.1. GTDB lineage: Bacteria > Bacillota > Bacilli > Lactobacillales > Streptococcaceae > Streptococcus > Streptococcus pseudopneumoniae_H. Next base: position 4,059 of record NZ_JVRR01000042.1, on the reverse strand, counting down.
TCTGCCTAAGCTTTATCCGCTGGGAACCAAAGTAACCTTGATTGGTTCTAACGGGGGCAAGGAAATCACAGCTACTCAGGTAGCGACCTACCGTGGAACCATTAACTACGAGGTGGTTTGTCTCCTCAGCGACCGCATTCCGAGAGAATATTATTAGAAAAGAAAGGAGTGGAGCATGAATCTACATCAACCCTTGCATGTCTTACCTGGTGTGGGACCAAAGTCAGCAGAAAAATACGCCAAACTAGGAATTGAAAACTTGCAAGACCTCTTGCTCTACTTTCCTTTCCGTTATGAAGACTTTAAGACCAAGCAAGTGCTGGAGCTGGAAGACGGGGAGAAGGCAGTCCTATCTGGTCAAGTCGTGACTCCTGCCAGTGTTCAGTATTATGGTTTCAAGCGCAATCGTCTGCGCTTTAGCCTCAAGCAGGGAGAAGTCGTTTTTGCCGTGAATTTCTTTAACCAACCCTACCTAGCTGATAAGATAGAGTTGGGAGCAACCCTTGCTGTCTTTGGAAAATGGGACCGTGGCAAGGCTAGTCTAACTGGGATGAAGGTTTTGGCTCAGGTAGAGGATGATCTACAGCCTGTCTATCGTCTGGCTCAAGGAATCAGTCAAGCCAGTCTAGTCAAGGTCATCAAGACAGCCTTTGATCAGGGACTGGACCTCTTGATAGAAGAAAATCTTCCCCAGTCTTTGCTGGACAAATACAAACTCATGTCCCGTTGTCAGGCTGTCCGAGCTATGCATTTTCCAAAGGATTTGGCGGAATACAAGCAGGCCCTTCGCCGTATCAAATTTGAGGAACTCTTTTATTTCCAAATGCAATTGCAGACGCTCAAATCTGAAAATAGAGTTCAGGGAAGCGGTCTGGTTCTAGATTGGTCTCAGGAAAAGGTGACAGCAGTCAAGGAAAGCCTTCCTTTTGCCCTGACCCCAGCTCAAGAAAAAAGTTTGCTGGAAATTTTAACCGATATGAAGTCGGACCACCACATGAATCGTCTCCTGCAAGGGGATGTGGGGAGCGGGAAAACGGTAGTCGCTGGCTTGGCCATGTTTGCGGCGGTGACAGCTGGCTACCAATCAGCCCTCATGGTACCAACTGAAATCCTTGCAGAGCAACATTTTGAGAGTTTGAAGAGTCTCTTCCCAGACCTAAAACTCGCTCTCTTGACAGGTTCCTTGAAAGCTGCAGAAAAAAGAGAAGTCTTAGAGACTATTGCCAAGGGTGAGGCTGATTTGATTATCGGGACTCATGCTCTGATACAAGATGGGGTGGATTATGCTCGTCTTGGTTTGATTATCATCGATGAGCAGCACCGTTTTGGCGTGGGGCAAAGGCGTATTTTACGGGAAAAAGGCGACAACCCAGATGTCCTCATGATGACGGCGACTCCTATTCCACGGACGCTGGCTATCACAGCATTTGGAGATATGGATGTGTCCATTATTGACCAGATGCCAGCAGGACGGAAGCCTATTGTGACACGCTGGATCAAGCATGAGCAACTACCTCAGGTTTTGACTTGGTTAGAGGGGGAAATCCAAAAAGGCTCTCAAGCCTATGTCATCTCTCCCTTGATTGAAGAATCAGAAGCTCTGGATCTGAAAAATGCTATTGCCTTATCAGAAGAGTTGACGGCTCATTTTGCAGGAAAGGCAGAGGTGGCTCTTCTACATGGTAAGATGAAGAGTGACGAAAAAGACCAGATTATGCAGGAGTTCAAAGAGAGAAAAACAGATATTCTGGTTTCGACAACGGTTATTGAGGTTGGAGTCAACGTTCCCAATGCGACCGTCATGATTATCATGGATGCTGACCGCTTCGGGCTCAGCCAGCTTCACCAGCTCAGAGGTCGTGTCGGTCGGGGAGACAAGCAGTCCTACGCTGTCCTTGTTGCTAATCCCAAGACGGATTCTGGGAAAGACCGCATGCGCATCATGACAGAAACCACCAATGGATTTGTCCTTGCGGAGGAAGATTTGAAAATGCGTGGTTCAGGTGAGATTTTTGGAACCAGACAGTCAGGACTCCCAGAGTTCCAAGTAGCTGATATTATCGAAGATTTTCCGATTTTAGAAGAAGCCAGAAAGGTTGCTAGCTACATTAGTTCTATCGAAGGTTGGCAAGAGGATCCAGAGTGGCGCATGATTGCTTTTCATCTGGAAAAGAAAGAACATCTGGATTAAGCTTTCTCTAAGGAAAACTTAAGCTAGCTTTCAGGTTTGGCCCTTATACTAGAGTCATCAAAAAGAAATGAGGACTCTCAGATGACAGTAACGATTAAAGTAAATTACCCAAGCACTTTCCAAAAGAAGGAAGCAACAAACTAAGATTGAATAAAGGAAGAAGAGCGAAATGCTCTTTTTTCGTTTCTAAAACTACTTTCAGTCAATAGGCTTGAAGGAGGAAAAGCTAAATTCACTTTCTATTTACCCTTCTTTCTTGCATTGCTTCCCTAGATGTGCTACAGTTGTGATAGCGATTACAAAACAAAAGGAGTATATTATGAAAAATTTAGCTTTGTTAGAAGAGATTAAGACTTATAAAGGCAGGGATGAGGTTCCAGAAGACTTTGATGCTTTCTGGGATGGGGAAGTGAAAAAAGTTTCAACTCTACCAGCCTACCAGTTGGAGGAAAGAAATTTCCACATTCCACAAGTCAAGTGCTATGAACTAACCTTTGAAGGAAGCAAGGAAGGCAAGGTCTATGCACGCGTCGTTCTTCCAAAGAGTGAGGAGAAGATTCCACTAATCTTCCATTTTCATGGTTATATGGGACGTGGCTGGGACTGGGCCGACATGCTAGTCTTCACCGTGGCTGGTTATGGTGTTGTTTCCATGGATGTCCGTGGACAGTCAGGTTATTCGCAAGATGGCTTGCGTTCTCCTCTAGGAAATACGGTTAAGGGGCATATCATCCGTGGTGCTGTGGAGGGTCGTGACCACCTCTTTTATAAGGATGTTTATCTGGATATTTACCAGTTGGTTGAAATTATTGCTAGTCTACATCAGGTAGATGAGAAGCGACTTTCCAGCTATGGTGCCTCACAAGGAGGGGCTCTAGCTCTAGTTGCAGCAGCGCTCAATCCTCGAATTCAGAAAACAGTTGCCATTTATCCCTTCTTATCAGACTTCAGACGAGTTCTTGAGATTGGTAATACTAGCGAGGCTTACGACGAACTTTTCCGTTATTTCAAGTTTCACGACCCCTTCCATGAAACAGAGGAGGAAATCATGGCGACCCTTGCCTATATCGATGTGAAAAATCTTGCCCATCGTATCAAGGGTGAAGTTAAGATGATTACGGGCTTGGATGACGATGTTTGCTATCCTATTACCCAGTTTGCGATTTACAACCGGCTGACCTGCGATAAGGCCTATCGCATCATGCCTGAGTATGCCCATGAAGCCATGAATGTTTTTGTCAATGACCAAGTTTACAACTGGCTCTGTGGCAGTGAGATTACTTTTAAATATCTAAAATAAGGAGTTGACTCTAAGCACAAAATCTTAAAAATCACAAACACGCATAGTATCAGGTGTTGAATAAGCTTGATACTATGCGTTTTATAGTGCATTGAATCTATATTAGGACACTACAATTCTTAAATCATTATTAGAAATTGGTTTGAATTTGCCAATCAATTTGCTCAATTTTCATATTATACTGTTATATCACAAGATTATTTCCTTCATTTTCTCCTAAAATTGACTTTCTTGTTTTCTTATCTTGTCCACTCGAAACAGGTCTTGCAAGAAACCTGCTTATTTTTGAAAGTACTTTTAATGTAGTTGATATAGTTAAAAAGATTTGAAACTAAATTCCAAATTAGAAAAAGACTTGAAATGCTAAAAAAAAAAAGTATACTCTAATTGAAAACGGTAACAAAACTAATTTAGAGTATTTCTCTCTTAAAAGTTCTTGGTGAAACGAGATGTAGAAAGGAGATTTAGCCAAAGAGTCTATTAGTGCTAGAATAATAGATTAGAATTATTTTAGAAAAACTAATACTCAATGAAAATCAAAGAGCAAACTAGGAAACTAGCCGCAGGC
>NZ_JVRR01000041.1 GCF_001070715.1 Streptococcus pseudopneumoniae | reverse complement strand
GCCGCAGGCTGTACTTGAGTACGGCAAGGCGACGTTGACGTGGTTTGAATCTGATTTTCGAAGAGTATTACCTTCAAGAAGCTCCATTGATGCCCCACCACCGCGTCACAAATACCTACACTAACACAAAAAGGTGACATAGCCACCTTTTTGTTAACGTTTCAGTTTTGTTCCTTTTTCTACAAAATCAGGATTTTGTAGAGACTAACGGGCTGAAATTATTTTTCTGTAAGTGCAGCCAAACCTGGCAATACTTTACCTTCGAGAAGTTCCATTGATGCTCCACCACCAGTAGAGATCCATGAGAACTTGTCTGCACGACCAAGGTTGATTGCTGCGGCAGCTGAGTCACCACCACCGATGATTGATTTAACTCCTGGTTGTTTCACGATAGCGTCCATCACACCGATTGTACCAGCTTGGAAGTCTGGGTTTTCAAATACACCCATAGGTCCGTTCCATACAACTGTTTTCGCACCAGTCAAAGCTTCGTCAAATTTAGCGATAGATTTTGGACCGATGTCAAGACCAAGGAAGCCTTCAGAAACTGCTTCACCTTCAGTGTCACGCACTTCAGTGTAACCAGCAAATGCGTTTGCTTCTTTTGAGTCAACTGGCAAGATCAATTTACCGTTTGCTTTTTCAAGAAGAGCTTTCGCAACATCCAATTTGTCTTCTTCTACAAGTGAGTTACCGATTTCGATACCTTGTGCTTTGTAGAATGTATAAGTCATACCACCACCGATAAGGACTTTATCAGCTTTTTCAAGCAAGTTTTCGATAACACCGATCTTGTCAGATACTTTTGAACCACCAAGGATTGCTACGAATGGACGTTCTGGAGTTTCAACTGCTTCTTGGATGTAGGCAATTTCGTTTTCAAGAAGGAATCCAGCAACTGCTTTTTCAACGTTTGCTGAGATACCAACGTTAGATGCGTGTGCACGGTGAGCTGTACCGAATGCATCGTTTACGAAGATACCATCTCCAAGTGATGCCCAGTATTTACCAAGTTCAGGATCGTTTTTAGATTCTTTTTTGCCGTCAACATCTTCGTAACGAGTGTTTTCAACCAAAAGAACTTGTCCATCTTCAAGAGCGTCGATAGCTGCTTCCAATTCAGCACCACGAGTTACACCTGGGAACACAACGTCTTGGCCCAATTTAGCTGCCAAGTCTGCTGCTACAGGAGCAAGTGATTTACCAGCTTTATCAGCTTCTTCTTTCACACGTCCAAGGTGAGAGAAAAGAATTGCACGTCCACCTTGTTCGATGATGTACTTAATAGTTGGAAGAGCTGCTGTGATACGGTTGTCGTTAGTGATTACGCCATCTTTCAATGGTACGTTGAAGTCAACACGAACGAGGACTTTTTTACCTTTCAAGTCAACGTCTTTAACAGTAAGTTTTGCCATGTTACAAAAACCCCTTTATTTATTTTATTCGAAACTATTATATCACACTTTGGAAATATAAGGAAAGATTTCACAAGATTTTTCGATATTTAATCTTTGTGGCATGCTAGAGTCTATTATTTTTGCTTTTTCTAACGAATTTTCTTTCTAAAATTTTAGCTTAACACTTGTTAGATTTACTTTTATCCTTTAAAATAGAATAGGAGATATTCCGCGATTATTTTTCGGAGGAAAAAGAAATGTCCATTAATTGGCAGGAAATTTTATTTCACTTTTTAGGTGGTCTGGGACTATTCTTATATAGTATCAAGACCATGGGAGACGGTTTACAACAAGCTGCTGGAGATCGCCTTCGTTTTTACATTGACAAATATACTAGTAATCCTTTCTTTGGAGTTCTGGTTGGTATTGGGATGACTGCTCTAATTCAGTCTAGTTCTGGTGTAACAGTTATCACAGTCGGCCTGGTCAGTGCCGGTCTCCTAACCTTACGTCAGGCTATCGGGATTGTCATGGGGGCTAATATTGGGACAACAGTCACATCCTTTCTTATTGGGTTTAAACTAGGTGACTATGCCCTGCCTATGCTCTTTATCGGTGCTGTCTGCCTCTTCTTTACAAAAAATCGGACAGTCAATAATATCGGACGCATCCTCTTTGGTGTCGGTGGTATCTTTTTTGCCCTCAATCTCATGAGCGGTGCAATGGCTCCACTCAAAGATTTACAGGTCTTTAAGGACTATATGATTGAGCTAAGTAAAAATCCTGTTTTGGGTGTCTTTGTCGGTACCGGCTTGACCTTACTGATTCAAGCTTCCTCGGCTACCATCGGGATTTTACAAAACCTCTACGCCAGCAATCTCATTGACCTGCAAGGAGCTTTGCCAGTTCTATTTGGTGACAATATCGGGACAACCATTACAGCCATCATTGCCTCTTTAGGTGCTAATATTGCAGCTAAACGGGTAGCAGGAGCTCATGTTGCCTTCAACGTTATCGGAACAGTCGTCTGCGTTATTTTTCTAGTTCCTTTTACAGCCCTGATTCATTGGTTTGAATCTACGCTAAATCTAGCACCGGAAATGACCATCGCCTTTGCTCACGGAACCTTTAATATTACCAACACCATTGTCCAATTTCCATTTATCGGAGCTCTGGCTTACTTTGTAACCAAGATTATTCCTGGAGAGGACGAGGTTGTCAAATACGAACCCTTATATCTTGATGAACATTTCATCAAACAAGCCCCATCTATCGCTCTCGGAAATGCTAAGAAAGAGCTCTTGCACTTAGGAAACTACGCTGCTAAAGCCTTTGACCTTTCCTATCAGTATATCATTGACTTGGATGAAAAAATTGCTGAAAAAGGGCATAAAACCGAAGAAGCCATTAACACCATCGATGAGCAATTAACACGTTATCTCATTGCCCTTTCAAGCGAAGCTCTCAGCCAAAAAGAAAGCGAAGTACTCACCAATATCCTTGATTCCTCCCGTGATTTGGAACGGATTGGAGACCACGCGGAGGCTCTACTCAATCTGACTGACTATCTTCAACGGAAAAATGTTGAATTTTCTGATGCCGCCTTGAAAGAATTAGAGGAAGTTTACCGTCAAACTAGTGACTTTATCAAAGATGCTCTGGATAGTGTGGAAAACAATGATATTGAAAAAGCACGCAGTCTTGTAGAACGCCATGAAGCTATCAATAAGATAGAACGTGTTCTCAGAAAAACCCACATCAAACGCCTCAACAAAGGCGAATGTTCAACACAAGCTGGGGTCAACTTTATCGACATCATCTCCCACTACACTCGTGTATCAGACCACGCTATGAACCTTGCTGAAAAGGTTTTTGCAGAACAAATCTAAGAACCAAGAAGCTATCCTAAATGGGATGGCTTTTTTCTTTTCCTAACCAAGAATTGCTTTTCTAATATATAGAAAAATGCTTTGATTCACAATGGAATCAAAGCATTTTAAAGAGCTCTCCGTACATAAGCGCAGAAGCTGCAGTTCCTCTGTACTTGGCCTCTTCTCTTTTGATAAAACGAGCCAAGTTGAGCAACTCAGGTGCCGGATGTCTGGGATTCTTGAGCAATTCACGATTGACGAGTCCTGAGAGACGGACGGCCAGCAATTGCTCATTTGTAGTAGGCAGTTTTTTAGCAGTCTCTAGGAGAGCATCGACTAAATCCTCACTCAAATCATGTCGGGCATGATTGTAAAGATCTTTTACAAGACTTTCTAGGTTTGGTTCTACCATCCCTACCACCTCCCTTATGGTTTAATAATTTTTAATCAAATCAACTGTTGAACGATCCAATTTCTTCACCAAGGCTTGCAAGAAAGCTTGAGCTTCTAGGAAGTCATCCATTGCATAGAGGGTTTGGTGAGAATGAATATAACGAGCGCAAACACCGATTGTTGTAGATGGGACACCACCATTTTTCAGATGGGCTGCGCCAGCGTCCGTTCCGCCTTTACCACAGTAGTATTGGTACTTGATACCAGCTTCTTCAGCTGTTGTCAAAAGGAAGTCCTTCATTCCTGGGAGAAGCAAGTGACCTGGGTCGTAGAAACGAATCAAGGTTCCATCTCCAATCTTGCCTTGACCCCCATAAACATCACCAGCAGGTGAGCAGTCAACTGCTAGGAAAACTTCTGGGTCAAACTTAGTTGTGGAAGTATGAGCACCACGAAGACCAACTTCTTCTTGGACGTTAGAGCCAAGATAGAGTTCATTGCCAAGTTTTTGACCTGACAAGGCTTCAGCTAGCTCGCTCACCATGAGAACTCCATAGCGATTGTCCCAAGCTTTTGAGATGATATTTTTTTCATTGGCTGTTAAGATTGCAGAACTATCTGGGACAATGGTGTCACCAGGACGGATGCCAAAGCTTTCTGCCTCAGCCTTATCCGCAAAACCGCCATCAAAGACGATATCTGCAATAGCTGGCATAGTTGGTCCACCCTTTCCACGAGTCAAATGTGGAGGGACAGAACCCGAAATCACAGGAATTTCACGACCATCACGAGTCAAGAGTTTGAAACGTTGGCTGCTAACCACCATAGGATTCCAACCACCGATTTCTACGACACGGAAGGTACCGTCTGGCTTAATCTCACTAACCATAAAACCAACTTCATCCATATGAGAAGCGACCAAGACGCGTGGTGCATCCGCAGCTTCTGAATGTTTGATCCCGAAAATACCACCCAAGCCATCTGTCACCACTTCATCCACGTGCGGTGTCAACTTTTCACGAAGATAAGCACGGACAGGTGCTTCATGACCTGAGATCGCAGCAAGTTCTGTTACTTCTTTGATTTTTGAAAATA
>NZ_JVRR01000040.1 GCF_001070715.1 Streptococcus pseudopneumoniae | reverse complement strand
CAACCTGCGGCTAGCTTCCTAGTTTGCTTTTTGATTTTCATTGAGTATAAAATACAAGAAATACCTCGATTTTGAAGTCGAGGTATCTTTTTTACATTTGGACAATTTTACGATAGCTTCTTGAAGTAATCATAAAAATCAAGACATAGGCGATGAGGAAGATAGCGCAGATAGACAAGGTTACAATCAACATCATAGTCGTATCTAGTACACCAATCACTTTTAGAATCAGACTAAGCATATGGTAGGCAAAGGCTAGATGTAGGAAGGCAAAAAGCAAAGGAAGGAAGAAAACAGTTAAAACCTGTTTGTTGATGGTTTGTTTGATTTGCTTTTGATCCAAACCGACTTTCTGCAAGATAATAAAGCGTTCACGGTCTTCATATCCTTCAGAAATTTGTTTGTAGTAGATGACAAGAACGGTTCCGACCATAAAGATAATGGATAGGAAAATACCGATAAAGAAGACACCACCAAAGAGGGCACTCATCTGAGCACTAGCATCTGATAAATTACTACCATAAACATAGCTACCTTCCGTGTTTAATTGAGCATTAAATTGATCGAGGTATTTATCATATTCTTCAGCGACCTTGAGTTGTTCTTCTTCACTGGCATTTACATTCATACCACCGTAAAACTGATTATAGATAGCCGAATCTGGGAATTGATCCAAAAAGGCTTGTAAATCAGGTACAACAAGGTAATTGTAATCAGCAGTCAAAATATTAAACTGATTTGGGACATGGTTGACAATGAAATCTTTATTAAATTCTTCTTTGACAGAAAATTGATGATCATTCAGAGTTAGAGTTTTCTGTTCTTTAACTCCCTCATTCTTTGCAAAGAGTCCGACCTCATTTCCTGATAGAGACAGTTTTTGACCAGTCATATTTTCATAATCTTTTTGGTCAAATACCATGAAAACTGTTGTGGGTTGGACACGATTTTGTCCTTTTTCAAAAAGGGTTAACTTATTTCCTTCTTGGGCCGCAACACCAAAGTAAGTGTAACGAATCACTTCTTTCTCTTTAATCTTATAACCTTTGTCACTTGCAAACTGGCTCAAGAGTTTGTCCAAGTCTTCTTTTTCAACATTTTG
>NZ_JVRR01000039.1 GCF_001070715.1 Streptococcus pseudopneumoniae | reverse complement strand
TACGGCAAGGCGACGTTGACGCGGTTTGAAGAGATTTTCGAAGAGTATTAATTGTTTTCAAGATAAAATTCAAATCGTTCGCCTACATACTGACTTTTTACGTATTCAAAAGCAGTACCATCTTCTAGGTAGGAAACCTGAGTCAAACCAAGAATAGCATGTCCTCTTTCAACTTCCAAATAGTGGGCAATCTTTTCTTTAGCAAGACGAGCATAGATGGTCTGCTGTGATTTGCCAATACGATAGCCATGTTTTTGCAAGGTTTGGAAGAAATGACTGGTGATTTCTTCTTTTTTAAAGTCCTTAATGAATTTTTCAGGAATAGAAGCAACTTCATAAACTAGGGGAACTTGGTCGGCATAGCGAACCCGCTCCATTCGGATAATATTTTCGGTAGGAGAAATTCCTAGCTTGGCAACTTCCTGCTCATTGGGAATGGTTTTTCTGTAGGAAATGAGTTGGCTAGAGGGTACTTTACCCTGGGACTTAACAATTTCAGTAAAACTGGTTGTCCCTCGCATCTTTTCTTGTACCCGAGTACTGGAAACAAAGGTGCCGCTTCCTACACGACGCTCTAAAACGCCTTCTTCGACTAATAGAGATACAGCTTGGCGAAGGGTCATGCGACTGACCGCAAACTGCTCTGCTAAATCTCGTTCACTAGGAAGCCTCTCACCAATAGCCCAACGGTGCTCGTCAATATCCTTTTTTATCTGATCATGGATTTTCATATAAGCGGGTAGCATATTTTTCACTTCATTTCTATCTTTTCTCTATTGTACCCCAATAAACTAGAAAAAGTCAAACTTCGCCTTGTTTATACTCTTCGAAAATCTCTTCAAACCACGTCAACGTCGCCTTGCC
>NZ_JVRR01000038.1 GCF_001070715.1 Streptococcus pseudopneumoniae | reverse complement strand
AACCTGCGGCTAGCTTCCTAGTTTGCTCTTTGATTTTCATTGAGTATAAGGAGGAAATCATGTACCATATAAAAGAAGCTGCCCAGCTTTCGGGTGTCTCTGTCAAGACTCTGCACCACTACGACAAGATAGGGCTTTTGGTTCCTTTAAAGTCGGAAAACGGCTATCGAACCTATAATCAGGAGGATTTGGAATGCCTTCAGGTCATTCTTTACTACAAATATCTAGGTTTTTCTTTAGAAAAAATAGCAGAGCTATTAAAGGAAGAAAGGACAGATTTATTGCCTCATTTGACCAGGCAGTTGGACTATCTAACTCGAGAAAGGCAACATCTGGATACTTTGATTTCAACCTTGCAAAAAACCATTCAAGAACAAAAAGGAGAAAGAGAAATGAGCATTCAAGAGAAATTTGCTGGATTTAACTACCAAGACCATCAAAAATACCACCAAGAGGCGGTAGAGAAATATGGACAAGAAGTGATGGATCAAGCGCTCGAGCGCCAAAAAGGTCACGAAGACGAAGCTACGGCTGCCTTCAACCAAGTTTTTCAAACCTTGGCACAAAATCTTCAAGCTGGACTGCCTGTAACAGCAACCGAAAATCAAGAAGAAACCGCTAAACTCTTGCAAGCCATCCGGACTTATGGATTTGATTGTACTATTGAAGTATTCGGTCATATCGGTAAAGGCTACGTCTATAACCCAGAATTTAAGGAAAACATTGACAAATTTGGACCTGGCACTGCCCAGTACACATCAGATGTGATTGCCCACTATGTCCAAACTCAGACAAAATAAAATCGGAGGAGTGATCTTCCGATTTTTACTAAATTCAAGCACTACTTGCTTAATAATTTTTCTACTACATTTAGTTTTCTCATGGTCAAATCTACATTGAAAAGCTTTTCAAGATAGTTGGTATTGAGCTTTTTTTGTTTTGCAGTTCTAGGGAGATAGAGGTAAAGACAATGGTTACCGACACAAATTTCTTCTTCGCCGTAATCCATTTTTAATTTTTCTAAGGGGAGACTTTGAATAGATTCTTGATAAAAAATCACGTGTATACGGTCATAAAGATAGTGTTCTCCAAACGGGTTTTCTTGGACAATTTTTGTAAAATCACTTTTGTTCTTGATAACCATTTTTAAGTCAGCACCAATATTTTCATTTATTAGAGTATGGACACGTTCTCGTATTTTTTCTAAATCTAAGTCACTTTCAAGAATGATATTCCCACTTTGAATATAGGTTCGAACTTGTTGAAAACCAGCTTCTGTCAAGATATCTACTAGATAAGACATTTTAGGGATAGCATTTTTTCCATTAGGAGTAACTCCCCTTAACAAGATAATATGTTCCAAAGGACTTCCTTTCTTTTGGGGTAGATTGTTCCATTGAGTAATGTATATTTAGATTGGGTTTGATCCCGCCACCCAGCCAGTACAGAGGGCAGAAGTGATGTTAAAGCCACCTGTGTGGGCGTTAATATCCATGACCTCGCCTGCAAAGTGGAGGCCAGGTATCAGCTTACTTTCCAGAGTTTTAGGATTGATTTCCTTGAGACTGACACCTCCTTTGGTAACAAAGGATTTAGCAAGAGACATTTTACCAGTTACAGGAATTTTAAGTCCTTTAATGGACTGGACAAGTTGTTCTCGTTCCTTTTCAGTCAGTTGTTTGACTTTTTCTGGATAGCCTTGCACAAAAAATTCTGCCAAACGCTCAGGTAATAAAGTTCTTAAAGCGTTTTTCAAGGATTTTTCCCGATTTTCTTCTAAAAATACAATCAAGTCCTTTTCAGAAAGTTGGGGCAAAACATCCAGTGAGAGAATCTCCCCACCCTTGACAAAACTAGACATACGCAGGGCAGCAGGACCTGACAAACCAAAGTGGGTAAAGAGCAAATCGTGAGTGATGACATGCTTGCCATAGCTTAGGGTCACATCGTCCAGCGAAATCCCCTGCAAGGCCTTGTGTGGAAAATCTGTCAATAAAGGACTTTCGGCAGCCTCAAGATCGGTAATAGTGTGCTTAAAATGACGGGCAATCTCGTGACCAAAACCAGTCGAACCAGTAGAAGGATAGGATTTACCACCAGTTGTGACAATGAGTTTATCACAAGTGAAGGTTTGGTCAGCTGATTTAAGGACAAACTGGTCATCTATCTTTTTAACCGAAACAATTTCTGTTTGAGTGAGAACTTGTCCGCCTAGCTCAGCGATTTTCTTTTCCAAGGCTTCGATAATGGTACGAGACTTGTCACTAGTAGGAAAGACGCGTCCGTGGTCTTCGACCTTAAGTTTAACACCATTTTCAGTAAAAAAGTTGATGATATCATGGTTATCGAACTGGGAGAAGACACTGTAGAGAAAGCGCCCATTTCCAGGGATGCCTGCTAGCAGGTCGTCCAAGCTACCATTGTTGGTGACATTGCAGCGTCCCCCACCAGTTCCAGCTAATTTTTTTCCAAGTTTCCGATTTTTTTCGATGAGGAGAGTTTTCTGTCCATAAAAGCTACTGGAAATCGTAGCCATCATACCAGCAGGTCCCCCACCGATGACAATAGTATCAAAATGTTTCATAGCTCTATTGTACCACAAAAAAACAAGAGATGAAGTCACCTCTTGTTAAGAATGCAATTAATCAATTTCATATCCCATCAGCAAACCACCATCTTCTGCATAAAAACTGCAGAGACCAGATGTCGGGAGAATTTTAATATCCGCCTGTGGGAAGGTTTCGCGAATTCGATCTGAAAGCTGTTGGCAACATTTCTCGTTATTGCGTTGGGCCATGATAATACGACCACCAGTATATCCTGCTTTCACTAACTCTTCATAGGCTGCCTGAATCGATTTCTTTGCTCCTCTTGCTTTTTGTAGCAATTCGAGAGTTCCAGTTTGACTAGCTTCTCCGACCATACGGATATTTAGAAGGCCAACGACCGTACCGATAAGCTTGCTCAAACGGCCGTTCTTCACCAAGTTATCGACTTTGGCTAGGACAAAAAGTAACTTGGTTTTTTCTTGATAAGCAGTGATAGCTTCAATCACTTCTTCAAAAGATAAGCCCTGGTCAATCAAGTCATTCAATTTTTCTACGAGCAAGTCAACTTCCCCACCAGCAGACAAACTATCAATTACATGAATTTTAGTATCAGGATGTTCTTCCAGATAAATATTCTTAGCTAGTTGAGCACTATTGTGACTGCCAGAGAGAGTGCCTGTGATGGTTACTAGGAAAATGTTTTTGGCTCCTTCAAATGCTCGCAAATAATCATCTGGGCTTGGACAAGCTGATTTTGAAGCTTCTGCAGTTGCATACATGGTTTCCATCATTTGATCAATGTCAAGACTGGCATCATCAACAAAGACCTGATCAGCTACTTGAATGGTTAAGGGGACACTTACAAAGGTTGTATCAATAGCTGGTGTTTCCAGCTGACGATAATCACAACCAGAGTCAGCAATAATCTTCCAAGTCATAGAAATTCTCCATCTTTGTCAGTTATACATTGACAAAGGTTCTGTCTTTTTTTACAATTATATCATGAAAACCCTTGAAACAAAAGCCTCATCCGTCTGTTGTGACAAGTAGAAAGAAAATGTTATGTCTGAACGTAGAATCTCTGAAAAATCTCTTGAAAATCTCAGAAAATCAAACCAAGAATCCAATTTATTAACCAGAGAAGCCATTGAAACAGCCCTCTTGCAACTCTTGGAAAAAAAGGAACTGACCAAGATTAGTATTTCTGAATTGGTCAAACGTGCAGGTGTTTCGCGTGCGGCCTTTTACCGCAATTATGACTCCAAAGAGGAAATTTTAGAGAGCGTCTTTAAACGGAGTGTCCACAATATTATGGAACAGCTGCATCATTACGATCTAAAGACAGACCTTTATCTGGTCTGGGTTCACCTTTTCCGAGAGGCCAGAAAGGAAGCCAGAGTGATTCAACTGGCCTTGGATTACCATCTGGAAAAAATCTTTGTCCAAGCCATGCAGGAGTTTCTGGAAAAATACCATGGAAAATCAAAAGGTGTCAGCTCTTATCTTCATTCCTTCTGGAGCTCGGCCATCGTCTCTGTCCTTCTAAAGTGGATCAAGGATGGCATGAAGGTACCTGCTGAAAAGATTGCGGATTTACGGTTACCATTTTTTAAAAAATAGAGAAATAGGAGAAAAGAGATGACTGAAAAAAGACTGGCCTGGGATGAGTATTTTGCAGCCCAAGCCCTACTAATTGCCAATCGTTCCACTTGTAAACGTGCCAAAGTGGGCGCAATTCTGGTAAAGGATAATAAGGTCATTTCCACTGGTTACAATGGTTCGGTGTCAGGGACTGAGCATTGTATTGACCACGAATGTTTGGTCATTGAAGGCCACTGTGTTCGCACCCTTCACGCTGAGGTTAATGCTATTCTCCAAGGTGCAGAACGTGGTGTTCCTAAAGGCTTTACAGCCTATGTGACCCATTTTCCTTGTCTCAACTGTACCAAACAATTATTGCAGGTTGGTTGCAAGCGCGTGGTTTATATCAACCAGTACCGAATGGACGACTATGCCCAATACCTTTATCAAGAAAAGGGAACAGAATTGACTCATTTACCACTTGAGACAGTACAGACAGCTCTTAAAGAGGCAGATTTAATGTAAAAATTATCAAAAATAAATGGTTTAGAAAGATTTTTAAACCGTTTTTTGGTATAATAAGAAGAATAAATTGAAAGAAGGAATTCCAAAAATGGGAAAAATTGAAGTTATTAATCATCCACTGATTCAACACAAATTGTCAATCTTGCGTCGTACAGATACTTCTACAAAAGCTTTTCGTGAGCTAGTAGATGAGATTGCAATGTTGATGGGGTATGAAGTACTTCGTGATCTTCCACTAGAAGATGTGGAAATCGAAACACCAATTACAAAAACAGTTCAAAAACAATTAGCAGGTAAGAAATTGGCCATCGTTCCAATCTTGCGTGCAGGTATCGGGATGGTTGATGGTCTCTTGAGCTTGGTTCCAGCTGCTAAGGTTGGTCACATCGGTATGTACCGTGATGAAGAAACGCTTCAACCAGTTGAATACTTGGTAAAATTGCCTGAAGATATTGACCAACGTCAAATTTTTGTGGTAGACCCAATGTTGGCAACAGGTGGATCAGCAATCTTGGCTGTTGACTCCCTTAAAAAACGTGGCGCATCAAATATCAAATTTGTCTGCCTTGTATCTGCTCCAGAAGGTGTTAAAGCCCTTCAAGAAGCTCATCCAGATGTAGAAATCTTTACAGCAGCCTTGGATGAACGTTTGAACGAACACGGTTATATCGTTCCAGGTCTTGGAGATGCTGGGGACCGCTTGTTCGGTACAAAATAAGATTGAAAAGAAGAATGATTTGGAAAAGTATTTCCAGTCACGAAAGGAGGTTGAATTTTTGTTTCTGTCTGATGAAAACAGAGCAAAAATTTGACCTTTTTTGACCTAGATATTATAATAGTCTTATCTTCAGTCATTTGACCAACAAAATTAAAACTCAAAAGGAGAAATGAATGATTCCTGTAGTTATTGAACAAACAAGCCGTGGAGAACGTTCTTACGATATTTACTCACGTCTTCTCAAAGACCGCATCATTATGCTGACAGGTCCAGTTGAAGACAATATGGCTAACTCTGTTATTGCCCAGTTGCTTTTCTTGGATGCCCAAGATAGTACAAAAGATATTTACCTTTATGTCAATACACCTGGTGGTTCCGTTTCAGCTGGTTTGGCAATCGTTGATACTATGAACTTTATCAAGGCTGATGTCCAAACTATTGTTATGGGTATGGCAGCATCTATGGGGACGGTCATTGCATCAAGTGGAGCAAAAGGCAAACGTTTCATGCTTCCAAATGCTGAGTACATGATCCACCAACCAATGGGTGGTACAGGTGGTGGTACCCAACAAACCGATATGGCGATCGCTGCAGAACACTTGCTTAAAACTCGTAATACCTTGGAAAAAATCTTGGCTGAAAATTCAGGACAGTCAATCGAAAAAGTCCATGCTGATGCAGAACGCGATAACTGGATGAGTGCCCAAGAAACACTTGAATATGGCTTCATTGATGAAATCATGGCCAACAATTCATTAAACTAATGATTAAAGAAGGCAAACTCGACTGGGTTTGCTTTTTTTGGTATAATAGGGAGAGATTTCTTAGAAAGAGGATTTATCATGTTTGAAAAAGTCAATCGATCTGGCTTGATTATCTATCTTTACTATAATCGTGATGCCAAAAAAATGCAGGATTATGGAGATATTACCTATCATTCCAAGAAACATCGCTACTTACAACTCTATGTTCCAACTCAAGAAGTGGAGCAATTGGTCGGGCGCTTGAGCAAGGAAAAGTTTATAAAAAAAGTCAGAGTTTGTCATATCCAAGAGCTGGAAACACCCTTTGTGGGCAATCTTTATCGAGAGGAAAACGTTATCATCGAAAAAGTTCAAGAAAAGTGTTGACAATTTTCTGATAATTCGGTATATTCTTAACATGCTATTTATTTAAGAAATAAGGAGACAAAAAGATGAAGAAAAAATTTGCCCTATCGTTTGTGGCGCTTGCAAGTGTAGCACTTCTTGCAGCCTGTGGAGAAGTGAAGTCTGGAGCGTCAAACGCTGCTGGTAACTCAGTAGAGGAAAAGACAATCAAAATCGGATTTAACTTCGAGGAAACTGGTGCCGTAGCAGCCTACGGGACATCTGAACAAAAAGGTGCCCAACTTGCTGTTGATGAAATCAATGCTGCAGGTGGTATCGATGGAAAACAAATCGAAGTAGTTGATAAAGATAATAAATCTGAAACAGCTGAGGCGGCTTCAGTAACAACTAACCTTGTAACCCAATCTAAAGTATCAGCAATCGTAGGACCTGCGACATCTGGTGCAACTGCAGCTGCGGTAGCTAACGCTACAAAAGCAGGTGTTCCATTGATTTCGCCAAGTGCGACTCAAGATGGATTGACTAAAGGTCAAGATTACCTCTTTATCGGAACTTTCCAAGATAGCTTCCAAGGAAAGATTATCTCAAACTATGTTTCTGAAAAATTAAACGCTAAGAAAGTCGTTCTTTACACTGACAATGCCAGCGACTATGCTAAAGGTATTGCCAAAGCCTTCCGTGAAGCTTACAAAGGTGAAATCGTTGCAGATGAAACTTTCGTAGCAGGTGACACAGACTTCCAAGCAGCCCTTACAAAAATGAAAGGGAAAGACTTTGATGCTATCATCGTCCCTGGTTACTACACTGAAGCTGGTAAAATTGTAAACCAAGCGCGTGGTATGGGAATTGATAAACCAATCGTTGGTGGTGATGGATTCAACGGTGAAGAGTTTGTACAACAAGCAACTGCTGAAAAAGCATCAAACATTTACTTTATCTCAGGCTTCTCAACTACTGTAGAAGTTTCAGCTAAAGCAAAAGCTTTCCTTGATGCTTACCGTGCTAAGTACAATGAAGAGCCTTCAACATTTGCAGCCTTGGCTTATGACTCAGTTCACCTTGTAGCAAACGCAGCAAAAGGTGCTAAAAACTCTGGTGAAATCAAGGATAACCTTGCTAAAACAAAAGATTTTGAAGGTGTAACTGGTCAAACAAGCTTCGATGCAGATCACAACACAGTCAAAACTGCTTACATGATGACCATGAACAATGGTAAGGTTGAAGCAGCAGAAGTTGTAAAACCATAATAGAAAAATGTTGAAATAGGGATTGAGCCTCGGACTCACTCCCTGTTTCGATGTTTAAGAACCTATCAAAAAGTGAGGGGAAACCCTCAAAATTATAAATAGAAAGAGTGAATCTTATGCTCCAACAACTAGTAAATGGTTTGATTCTAGGTAGTGTTTATGCGCTGTTAGCCCTAGGATATACCATGGTTTACGGAATTATCAAGCTCATCAACTTCGCCCACGGTGATATTTATATGATGGGAGCCTTTATCGGTTATTTCTTGATTAATTCTTTCCAAATGAATTTCTTTGTAGCGCTTATTGTAGCGATGCTAGCGACAGCCATTCTTGGTGTCGTGATTGAGTTCCTTGCTTACCGACCTTTGCGTCACTCTACTCGTATTGCTGTTTTGATTACAGCTATTGGGGTTTCTTTCCTATTGGAGTATGGGATGGTCTATCTGGTTGGTGCCAATACCCGTGCCTTCCCTCAAGCGATTCAAACAGTTCGCTATGATTTGGGACCAATTAGCTTAACAAATGTGCAGTTAATGATTTTGGTCATTTCCTTGATCTTGATGATTTTGTTACAAGTCATTGTCCAAAAGACTAAGATGGGGAAAGCCATGCGTGCAGTATCAGTAGATAGTGATGCGGCGCAATTGATGGGGATCAATGTAAACCGTACTATCAGCTTTACCTTCGCTTTGGGTTCAGCTCTTGCGGGTGCGGCTGGTGTTCTGATTGCCCTCTATTATAACTCTCTAGAGCCTTTGATGGGGGTTACTCCAGGTCTTAAATCTTTCGTTGCCGCTGTACTTGGTGGTATCGGGATTATTCCTGGTGCGGCTCTTGGTGGCTTTGTGATTGGTCTATTGGAAACCTTTGCGACAGCCTTTGGGATGTCAGACTTCCGTGATGCCATTGTTTATGGAATCTTGTTGTTGATCTTGATTGTCCGCCCAGCTGGTATCCTTGGTAAAAATGTGAAAGAGAAGGTGTAAACGATGAAGGAAAATTTAAAAGTTAATATTCTATGGTTACTCCTTTTGTTAGCTGGCTATGGCTTGATTAGTGTACTGGTTTCAGTCGGAGTACTCAATCTATTCTATGTACAGATTTTACAACAAATCGGAATTAATATTATTCTGGCTGTTGGTCTCAACTTAATCGTTGGTTTTTCAGGACAATTTTCACTTGGTCATGCTGGTTTCATGGCGATTGGTGCCTATGCCGCAGCTATTATTGGTTCTAAATCACCAACCTATGGTGCCTTCTTTGGAGCTATGCTGATAGGGGCTTTACTTTCAGGAGCAGTTGCCTTACTTGTCGGGATTCCAACCTTGCGCTTGAAGGGGGACTATCTTGCGGTAGCGACTCTAGGTGTTTCTGAAATTATCCGTATCTTTATCATCAATGGCGGAAGCCTTACAAATGGTGCGGCAGGTATCTTGGGAATTCCAAACTTTACAACTTGGCAAATGGTTTACTTCTTTGTTGTGATTACAACCATTGCAACCTTGAACTTCTTGCGTAGTCCAATTGGTCGTTCAACCCTCTCTGTTCGTGAGGATGAAATCGCTGCTGAGTCAGTTGGGGTTAATACGACTAAAATTAAAATCATTGCCTTTGTCTTTGGTGCTATTACTGCAAGTATTGCAGGGTCACTTCAGGCAGGATTTATCGGTTCAGTTGTACCGAAAGATTACACTTTCATCAACTCAATCAACGTTTTGATTATTGTTGTATTTGGTGGACTTGGTTCCATTACAGGTGCCATTGTATCGGCTATTGTTCTGGGAATTTTGAATATGCTTCTCCAAGATGTTGCCAGCGTGCGTATGATTATCTACGCTTTGGCCTTGGTATTGGTAATGATTTTCAGACCAGGGGGACTTCTTGGAACGTGGGAATTGAGCCTATCACGTTTCTTTAAAAAATCTAAGAAGGAGGAACAAAACTAATGGCATTACTTGAAGTAAAACAGTTAACCAAACATTTTGGCGGTCTAACAGCTGTTGGAGATGTGACTCTTGAATTGAACGAAGGGGAACTGGTTGGACTAATCGGTCCAAATGGAGCTGGGAAAACCACGCTTTTCAACCTTTTGACGGGTGTTTATGAGCCAAGCGAGGGAACAGTAACCCTAGATGGTCATCTTTTGAATGGAAAGGCACCTTATAAGATTGCTTCTTTGGGACTTGGACGTACTTTCCAAAATATCCGTCTCTTTAAAGATTTAACCGTTTTGGACAATGTTTTGATTGCTTTTGCCAACCATCACAAACAACATGTTTTTGCTAGTTTCTTACGCTTACCAGCTTTTTACAAGAGTGAAAAAGAATTAAAGGTTAAAGCTTTGGAATTGCTGAAAATCTTTGATTTGGATGGTGATGCAGAAACTCTCGCTAAAAATCTTGCCTACGGACAACAACGTCGTTTGGAAATTGTTCGTGCCCTCGCTACGGAACCTAAAATTCTCTTTTTAGATGAACCAGCAGCAGGTATGAACCCGCAGGAAACAGCAGAATTAACTGAGTTAATTCGTCGTATCAAAGATGAATTTAAGATTACGATCATGCTGATTGAACACGATATGAATCTGGTCATGGAAGTAACAGAACGTATCTACGTACTTGAATATGGTCGTTTGATTGCTCAAGGAACTCCGGACGAAATTAAGACCAATAAACGCGTTATCGAAGCTTATCTAGGAGGTGAAGCCTAATGTCTATGTTAAAAGTTGATAATCTTTCTGTGCATTACGGTATGATCCAAGCAGTCCGTGATGTAAGCTTTGAAGTTAATGAAGGAGAAGTTGTTTCCCTTATCGGTGCCAATGGTGCAGGTAAGACAACCATTCTCCGTACCTTGTCTGGTTTGGTTAGACCGAGTTCAGGAAAAATTGAATTTTTAGGTCAAGAAATCCAAAAAATGCCGGCTCAGAAAATCGTAGCAGGTGGCCTTTCACAAGTTCCAGAAGGACGCCACGTCTTTCCTGGATTGACTGTTATGGAAAACCTTGAAATGGGAGCTTTCTTAAAGAAAAATCGTGAAGAAAATCAAGCTAACTTGAAGAAGGTCTTTTCACGCTTCCCACGTCTTGAAGAACGCAAGAACCAGGACGCAGCCACTCTTTCAGGAGGGGAACAACAAATGCTTGCCATGGGACGTGCTCTTATGTCAACACCAAAACTTCTTCTTTTAGATGAACCATCAATGGGACTTGCCCCAATCTTTATCCAAGAGATTTTTGATATCATTCAAGATATTCAGAAGCAAGGAACAACCGTCCTCTTGATTGAACAAAATGCTAATAAAGCACTCGCAATCTCTGACCGAGGCTATGTACTGGAAACAGGAAAAATCGTTCTATCAGGAACAGGAAAAGAACTCGCCTCATCAGAAGAAGTAAGAAAAGCGTATCTAGGTGGCTAAAACAATCCAGTGGATTGTTTTAGTCGGCAGATGAAGATTACGAAGTAATCATCAATATAGTCCGGGGGACCTTTTTAGTCGGCAGATAGAGATTGCGAAGCAATCATCAGAATCCAGTGGATTGTTTTAGTCGGTGGATAAGGATTGCGAAGCAATCTTCGCATAGTCTGGAGGACCTTTTTAGTTGGTAGATATAGATTGCAAACAAATCTGTATCTACATTGAAAGTTTAATTTCTAATAATTGAAAAAATCGAATGAAAGGTATCTTACCTTCATTCATAGAGCTCGATTTTATACTCAATGAAAATCAAAGAGCAAACTAGGAAGCTAGCCGCAAGC
>NZ_JVRR01000037.1 GCF_001070715.1 Streptococcus pseudopneumoniae | reverse complement strand
ATAGCTGTAATTTACTATGAAAATTATAGTTTCACATGACATTTTTTAGAAAAAGGTATATAATGGTAAGGTAATGTCAATTGTTTTTTCGAAAACATCGTAAAAATTATAATTTTAGGCTTAAAAATCGAACCTCCCTTTAAATACTAAAATATTTAAGGGGGGGGGGTATTTTTATAAGTACCCATTTGTAAAAAAGAAATGAGGATG
>NZ_JVRR01000036.1 GCF_001070715.1 Streptococcus pseudopneumoniae | reverse complement strand
CCAATTATTATTACACTTCCATTTTATCAAGTTTGTCCAAAAAAGTCTAGATTTTAGGACAAACTGATTATTTTACAATAAATAAAAATAGGGGGACACGAAATGGACACCAAAGCTAAAAAGTTCACACTTGCTACAGTTTTAGTACTTTCCTTGTTAGGAGCTGGAACTCTTACATCACAATCAGTAGCCGCTAATGATAGGCTGGTTTCCACTCAAGACATCAATGGTCAATCCTACCATATCTTAAACTCTGAGGTTACTAGTACTTCTTCTGGTACTACTCTGGTTGGGATTGAAGGGACTTTCTTAACGCCAGATAAACAGGCTATCTTAGACCGTATCAATGCCATTCGAAAAGAGGCAGCAGATGAAGGTCTAGTTACTAG
>NZ_JVRR01000035.1 GCF_001070715.1 Streptococcus pseudopneumoniae | reverse complement strand
GTTCAGCAGGCAAGAAACTAGCACGGTCAAACGTGCTTTTTTTATTGCTGATTGCTGATAGGTTCATTATATGACGTAGAAAATAACTCATATCAAAAAGCACTTAGATTTCTCTAGGTGCTGGAATAGGCGGGACGGGAATTCCCCGCTTTTCAGATACCCCAAGGGTGCGTAGTTCCCGATATTTCTCTACTTCTATTCTTTATCTATATTATACACCTTTTCTAACACTTTTCAACCACAAAAGCCCCTAGATTCGTTTCTAAGGGCTTGTAGTTTATCCGTGGTGTTTAGTTGTCCAGTACGGAACAAAGCAAAATAGGGGGCAAAATATGAAGTCTCAGCCTACTTATACGCTTCTAGTTCTGCGTTCTGGTGGATTCTCGCAAAGTTTAAGACGGCTATCTGTTTGTATCGGTGGTAGCTAGTGGAGCTAGTACCTGCCATCTCTACGCATTCACT
>NZ_JVRR01000034.1 GCF_001070715.1 Streptococcus pseudopneumoniae | reverse complement strand
GTTATAATCCAAGATTACAAGGTCTTACAGAAATAAGAAATCCTGATAAGGCAATGTCTCTTCAAGACGCTATTCGCTTCGCACAGCGACATGGATTCAACTTGCTCTTGGGTGTCAAAACCTCTTTTTAGTATGCCCAAAATTTGGAGAAATAAACAATCAACTAACCTTTATTTTTTCAAACTTGAACTACCATATTTCTTGAATAGGTTGTCAAGAAAATAGCTGTAAT
>NZ_JVRR01000033.1 GCF_001070715.1 Streptococcus pseudopneumoniae | reverse complement strand
GTGTTACCGCCGTGAAAAGGCGGTGTCTTAACCCCTTGACCAACGGACCTTCTATCTGTAGCAGATATAACCATTATATCAATTTCTTACTAATTGTCAATCACTTTTGAGATTTTTTCTCTAAAATATCTTTTAACTTTCTAATTTTTAACCTCGAAATAGGACAGCGATGGTCTTCATAGAAAACAACTTCTAGATTCTTTCGATCAATTTCTCTGATATTGCCTATATTTACCAAAAATGACTTATGAGGAGAATAAAATCGCTGAGTATGTTTGTCCTTTTCCTGAATATCTGTCATGGTACCGTAAAACTCTTTGGCAAAATTCTTACCAATAATGCGCAATTTATGAGAGACTCCTGTTGTCTCAATATACAAAATATCATGGTAAGGGATTTTTAAATCATTTCCCTTATAATTGTAGTCAAAATAATCTACAACATCTTCATTTTCAAGTAACATACTCTTCGTGTAGAAGATATTTTGCTCAATTCTCTTCTTAAACATCTCATCATTGATATCCTTATCAACAAAATCTAGGGCTGATACTTGATATTTATAGGTCAAAGTCGCAAACTCTGATCTACTGGTGATAAAGACGATAATAGCGTAAGGATTGTAATGACGAATGAGCTGAGCCACTTCAAATCCCTTTTTCTCAATTCCATGAATATCGATATCTAGGAAATAAAGCTGATTTACTTCATCATTTTCAATGTATTCTTCAAATTCACGGACTTTTCCTGTTGTCTTGTATGATATTGGAATATTCGATTCTTTCGAAATTTCATCCAATATTCTTTCTAGTCTCACTTGATGTTCAATAACATCCTCTAAAATTAAAACTTTCATTCAAATTCCCTCTTAAATCTAATAATTTGTCTAAATGTACTGCCTTCCATCTCTGTTTCTAAAATAATGTTGCTGTACTTATCTAGTAGTTCTTTCACATTATTTAATCCGACTCCGCGGTTTCTTCCCTTAGTGGAGAATCCTAATGCAAATAGATCTCCTGAAGGAGTCATCGTCATTTTACATGAATTCTGAATCACAATAACTGTTTCAGTTTCCATCTTAATAACTGCTACTTCCATCTGCTTTTTATAGCTATCAGCTGATCCTTCAACAGCATTGTTCAATAAAACGCTCATGATACGAACCAAATCCAGCAGGTCTATCGGTAGTCTAGTAATTATATCTTTTACTTCAAGTGTAAACTCTACACCATTATTTCGAGCATAGACAATGGACTGAGCAACCAAACTTCGTAAAGCTGAATCTTCTATGTTATTCAAATCAAAGTAAGTATACTTATCTGAACGCAGTTTATGATTGGCTTTAACCAAAACTTCATTGTAAACTCTGTCAATTTCCTGTAAATTACCACTGTCAATTGCCATCTGCATACTGACAAGCATCCCAGCATAATCATGTCGAAAACCACGGATTTCATTATACAGTCCAACAATTTCATCTGTGTAATTCTGTAAATGTTTCTGTTCAAATTTCTTCTGCTTCAAAGCAATCTCTTTCTCCATTTGATCTTTATGCGAATTCATTGCAAGAAAAGTCAAAAGGAGAGAAATAAAGACGATAGATGATAAAATACTTCCAAAACTATTCAAATGTTTAACCGTACTTACCATATCTGAAACGAAAGATGCAGTATGTAGCAGCAGTAAGGCAAAAAATACTTTTTTCAAGAAAGGATAGAGGTAGTCTTTGTCAAAATAGGCTAGTTCCAAATGGAAATAATGAATAATTGTTACGATAACGACATAAGTCAACACTGTTACAACGAAAAAGAATGGGGCATGATATTGTGAAACAAAATTGTCTCCTGTTATAGAGGAGAAAGTTACGGACAGAAAGTTATGAGTGCTCTCATATAAAAGAGATAGTAGTAAACTTAGGAATAGTCCTCTATCCCTCTCATACTGTTTAATCCATCGAAAATAGGAATATAAGCCCAAAGGAAATAAAAATGTTGCAATCCCTAACCCATCTAAATTTAGAAGATATAAGGGAAAATCAAGTGCTATTGCTGTTAGTAATGTATAAGCACCAAAAACGTATAGTTCTCTTCTATTTACTTGACCTTTACAAATTAAATGGTAACTGTAACTAATAATTAAAAAATAAACAATAACTGTCCCAAATCCAAGCAAATTCATTACTCTTTCTCCTTATTTCATTACTGTTTTATTTGGAAAATAAAATCACGGAGTAATCTTGACAGTCTACTTTCCCCACCTTGAATCTCCTGCAAGTCTTTTTCCTTCAAAGCTACAAACTGTTCCAATTTAACTGTATTTTTCATAATAAAATCTCCTAAAATGTTTTTTCTTGTAAGCTAACTTACAAAAACCATTATACAAAATGGAATTTCATTTTAGATAAAATTCTCTCAACTGTCATTTTTTTCTCCCCAAGTGTACTTTTTTAAGAAAAAAGCCGGGAAAATTCCCAGCTTTGCTACTATATTGATCCCAGCAGGATTCGAACCTGCGACCGTTCGCTTAGAAGGCGAATGCTCTATCCAGCTGAGCTATGAGACCTAACACAATTATTCTACCAAAAATTCAATTAAAAGTCAATTTTCTATTTATGATAGGGTGATCCCTGCTGAATTGTAAAAGCGCGATAGATTTGTTCAACAAGGACTAGTCTCATTAACTGATGTGGTAAAGTTAGACGGCCAAAACTAACAGAAAGATTGGCTCTCTTTTTTACAGCTGATGATAATCCTAAACTCCCTCCAATAATAAAGGTAAGAGTAGAAAATCCTTTTATAGAAGCTTCTTCTAAATTCTTACTAAATTCTTCTGAAGAAAGTGTTTTACCCTCAATGGCTAACGCAATAACAAAATCACGGTCACCAACTTTTGATAAAATTCTCTGACCTTCTATTTCTAAAATCTTTTGATTTTCTGACTCACTGGCCTTATCTGGTGTTTTTTCATCTGCTAGCTCAATCATTTCAAGCTTAGCAAATCGAGAAATTCGTTTTGAATACTCTGCAATACCATCTTTTAAATATTTTTCTTTCAGTTTCCCAACTGTTACAACTTTAATTTTCATGACTCTATTCTAACATATTCTCTATTTTTTCACATCTTATTCACAAAATAAAAAATAGATTTCAATTGAGAAAATCACAGTTTTAAAAGAGTTATCCACAGTTTGTGTAAAACTTTTTGTGTTTAAGTTATAATTAAGCTAGTCAGTTTATACTTTCAGTAATTCAAAAATATGGAGGCAAATATGAAACATTTAAAAACATTTTACAAAAAAGGGTTTCAATTATTAGTCGTTATCGTCATTAGCTTTTTTAGTGGAGCCTTGGGTAGCTTTTCAATAAACCAACTAACTCAAAAAAGTAGTGTAAGCAACTCTAACAACAATAGTACTATTACACAAACTGCCTATAAGAACGAAAATTCAACAACGCAGGCTGTTAATAAAGTAAAAGATGCTGTTGTTTCTGTTATTACTTATTCGGCAAATAGACAAAATAGCGTATTTGGCAATGATGATACTGATACAGATTCTCAGCAAATCTCTAGTGAAGGATCTGGAGTTATTTATAAAAAGAATGATAAAGAAGCTTACATCGTCACCAACAATCACGTTATAAATGGCGCTAGCAAAGTAGATATTCGTTTGTCAGATGGAACTAAAGTACCTGGAGAAATCGTCGGAGCTGATACTTTCTCTGATATTGCTGTCGTCAAAATCTCTTCAGAAAAAGTGACAACAGTAGCTGAGTTTGGTGATTCTAGTAAGTTAACCGTAGGAGAAACTGCTATTGCTATTGGTAGCCCGTTAGGTTCTGAATATGCAAATACTGTTACTCAAGGTATCGTATCTAGTCTCAATCGAAATGTATCCTTAAAATCTGAAGATGGACAAGCCATTTCTACAAAAGCTATCCAAACTGATACTGCTATTAACCCAGGTAACTCTGGTGGCCCACTGATCAATATTCAAGGACAGGTTATCGGAATTACCTCAAGTAAAATTGCCACAAATGGAGGAACATCTGTAGAAGGCCTTGGTTTCGCAATCCCTGCAAATGATGCTATCAATATTATTGAACAGTTAGAAAAGAACGGAAAAGTTACACGCCCAGCTTTGGGAATCCAGATGGTTAATTTATCTAATATAAGTACAAGTGACATCAGAAGACTCAATATTCCAAGTAATGTTACATCTGGCGTAGTTGTTCGTTCTGTACAAAGTAATATGCCTGCCAATGGTCACCTTGAAAAATACGATGTTATTACAAAAGTAGATGACAAAGAGATTGCTTCATCAACAGACTTACAAAGTGCTCTTTACAATCATTCTATCGGAGACACCATTAAGATAACTTACTATCGTAATGGTAAAGAAGAAACTACCTCTATCAAACTTGACAAGAGTTCAGGTGATTTAGAATCTTAATTGACATCTATGTAAAGAAAGCTTTACATAAGAGAAAAGATGTGTTAGTGTAGAATCATGGAAAAATTTGAAATGATTTCTATCACGGATATACAAAAAAATCCCTATCAACCTCGAAAAGAATTTGATAGAGAAAAACTACATGAACTAGCACAGTCTATCAAAGAAAATGGGGTCATTCAACCGATTATTGTTCGTCAATCTCCTGTTATTGGTTATGAAATCCTTGCAGGAGAGAGACGCTATCGGGCTTCACTTTTAGCTGGTCTAAGGTCTATTCCAGCTGTTGTTAAACAGCTTTCAGATCAAGAGATGATGGTCCAGTCCATCATTGAAAATTTGCAAAGAGAAAATTTAAATCCAATAGAAGAAGCACGCGCCTATGAATCTCTTGTAGAGAAAGGATTTACCCATGCTGAAATTGCAGATAAAATGGGCAAGTCTCGTCCATACATCAGCAACTCTATTCGCTTGCTGTCCTTGCCAGAACAGATCCTTTCAGAAGTAGAAAATGGCAAACTATCACAAGCCCATGCGCGTTCTCTAGTTGGGTTGAATAAGGAACAACAAGACTATTTCTTTCAACGAATTATAGAAGAAGACATTTCTGTAAGGAAGTTAGAAGCTCTTCTGACAGAGAAAAAACAAAAGAAACTGCAAAAAAATGATCATTTCATACAAAATGAAGAAGAACAGTTAAAAAAACTACTCGGATTAGATGTAGAGATTAAACTGTCTAAAAAAGATAGTGGAAAAATCATTATTTCTTTTTCAAATCAAGAAGAATACAGTAGAATTATCAACAGCCTGAAATAAGGCTGTTCTTTTATTTTTTTATCTCACAAGGTTATCCACTATTTTTTTCAATAAAAAGCTTAATAAATCAATAGTTTCTGATTTTATCCCCAACTTGTGGATAAAACTTGGTAACATTGTGGATTATTTTTCACAGCTTGTGGAAAATTCTTGTTCTCTATGGTAAAATAGGTCTAGTATTAAACTTTTAATAGTAAAGGAGGAGAAAGGATTGAAAGAAAAACAATTTTGGAATCGTATATTAGAATTTGCTCAAGAAAGACTGACTCGATCCATGTATGATTTCTATGCTATTCAAGCTGAACTCATCAAGGTAGAGGAAAATGTTGCCACTATATTTTTACCACGATCTGAAATGGAAATGGTCTGGGAAAAACAACTAAAAGATATTATTGTAGTTGCCGGATTTGAAATTTATGATGCTGAGATAACTCCCCACTATATTTTCACCAAACCTCAAGATACGGCTATCTCACAAGTTGAAGAAGCTACAAATTCAACTCTTTATGACTATAGTCCAAAGTTAGCATCTATTCCTTATTCGGATACGGGATTAAAAGAAAAGTATACCTTTGATAATTTTATTCAAGGGGATGGAAATGTTTGGGCAGTATCAGCCGCTTTGGCTGTCTCTGAAGATTTGGCCTTGACCTATAATCCTCTTTTTATCTATGGAGGACCTGGGCTTGGTAAGACTCACCTGTTAAACGCTATTGGAAATGAAATTCTAAAAAATATTCCAAATGCGCGTGTCAAATACATACCTGCTGAAAGCTTTATTAATGACTTTCTTGATCACCTAAGACTTGGGGAAATGGAAAAGTTTAAAAAAAACTACCGCAGTCTTGATCTTTTGTTAATTGATGATATCCAGTCACTCAGCGGAAAAAAAGTTGCAACTCAAGAAGAATTTTTCAATACTTTTAATGCCCTTCATGACAAGCAAAAACAGATTGTCCTAACCAGTGATAGAAGTCCAAAGCATTTAGAAGGACTCGAGGAAAGGCTTGTCACGCGCTTTAGTTGGGGGTTGACCCAAACTATCACCCCCCCTGACTTTGAAACACGTATTGCCATTTTACAAAGTAAAACGGAACATTTAGGCTACAATTTTCAAAGTGATACTCTAGAATACCTAGCTGGGCAATTTGACTCAAATGTTCGAGATCTTGAGGGAGCTATCAACGACATCACTTTAATTGCCAGAGTAAAAAACATCAAGGATATCACTATTGATATTGCTGCAGAAGCTATTAGAGCTCGCAAACAAGATGTTAGCCAAATGCTCGTCATCCCAATTGACAAAATCCAAAATGAAGTTGGTAACTTTTATGGTGTTAGTATCAAAGAAATGAAAGGAAGCAGACGCCTTCAAAATATTGTGTTAGCCCGTCAAGTGGCTATGTATTTATCTAGAGAACTAACAGATAATAGTCTTCCAAAAATTGGGAAGGAATTTGGAGGAAAAGATCATACAACAGTCATTCATGCCCATGCAAAAATTAAATCTTTGATTGATGAAGACGATAATTTACGTTTAGAAATTGAATCAATCAAAAAGAAAATCAAATAACTTGTGGATAACTTTCGCTTTTTTATCTTTTTTATCCACATTTTTTAAACAAGCTAAAAAACTTGATATAACTTGTTTAAAGTCTGTTTTCCACAGATTTCACAGACTCTATTATTACTATTATCCTTCTAATACTAAAAATAAATAAAGGAGAATCCATGATTCATTTTTCAATTAATAAAAATTTATTTCTACAAGCCTTAAATATTACTAAGAGAGCTATTAGTTCTAAAAATGCCATTCCTATTTTATCAACTGTCAAAATTGACGTAACCAATGAAGGTGTTACTTTAATTGGTTCAAATGGTCAGATTTCAATTGAAAATTTTATTTCTCAAAAAAATGAAGATGCTGGTTTGTTAATTACTTCTTTAGGTTCAATTCTTCTTGAAGCTTCTTTCTTCATCAATGTGGTATCTAGTCTACCTGATGTGACTCTTGATTTTAAAGAAATTGAACAAAATCAAATTGTTTTAACCAGTGGAAAATCAGAAATTACCCTAAAAGGAAAAGATAGCGAACAGTACCCACGAATCCAAGAAATTTCAGCAAGCACTCCTTTGGTTCTTGAAACAAAATTACTCAAGAAAATTATCAATGAAACAGCTTTTGCTGCAAGTACACAAGAGAGTCGTCCAATTTTGACAGGTGTTCATTTTGTATTGAGTCAACACAAGGAGCTAAAAACAGTTGCAACAGACTCTCATCGCCTAAGCCAGAAAAAATTGACTCTTGAAAAAAATAGTGATGATTTTGATGTCGTAATTCCTAGCCGTTCTCTACGCGAATTTTCAGCGGTATTTACAGATGATATCGAAACTGTAGAGATTTTCTTTGCCAATAACCAAATCCTCTTTAGAAGCGAAAATATTAGCTTCTATACTCGTCTCCTAGAAGGAAACTACCCTGATACAGATCGCTTGATTCCAACAGACTTTAACACTACTATTACTTTTGATGTGGTAAACTTACGCCAGTCAATGGAACGTGCTCGTCTTTTATCAAGTGCGACTCAAAATGGTACTGTGAAACTTGAAATTAAAGATGGAGTTGTTAGTGCCCATGTTCACTCTCCAGAAGTTGGTAAAGTAAACGAAGAAATCGATACTGACCAGGTTACTGGGGATGATTTGACCATTAGTTTCAACCCAACTTACTTGATTGATTCTCTTAAAGCTTTAAATAGCGAAAAGGTGACCATTAGCTTTATCTCAGCTGTTCGTCCATTTACTCTTGTGCCAGCAGATACTGATGAAGACTTCATGCAGCTCATTACACCAGTTCGTACAAATTAAGTGAAAGAGGTTGAGCCTAGCTCGCCTCTTTTATGATATAATCGAAAAAGAAAAGGAGAGTAGTATGTATCAAGTTGGAAATTTTGTTGAGATGAAAAAACCACACGCTTGCACCATCAAGTCAACAGGTAAAAAGGCCAATCGTTGGGAAATTACACGTGTAGGAGCAGATATCAAAATCAAATGTAGCAATTGTGACCATGTTGTCATGATGGGACGCTATGATTTTGATCGAAAAATGAATAAAATTATTGACTGAACCCCCTTAGTTAGAGGGTTAGCAAGTTTTCCCTTTTTGTGTTATAATATTAGGGATTGAAATGAAAACGGAGAATGAGAAAATATGGCTTTAACAGCAGGTATCGTTGGTTTGCCAAACGTTGGTAAATCAACACTATTTAATGCAATTACAAAAGCAGGAGCAGAGGCAGCAAACTACCCATTTGCGACGATTGATCCAAACGTTGGAATGGTGGAAGTTCCAGATGAACGCCTACAAAAACTAACTGAAATGATTACTCCTAAAAAGACAGTTCCAACAACATTTGAATTTACAGATATCGCAGGAATTGTAAAAGGAGCTTCAAAAGGAGAAGGGTTGGGGAATAAATTCTTGGCCAATATCCGTGAAGTAGATGCGATTGTTCACGTAGTTCGTGCTTTTGATGATGAAAATGTCATGCGTGAGCAAGGACGTGAAGACGCCTTTGTGGATCCACTTGCAGATATTGACACCATTAACCTGGAATTGATTCTTGCAGACTTAGAATCAGTCAATAAGCGTTATGCGCGTGTAGAAAAGATGGCACGCACGCAAAAAGATAAAGAATCAGTAGCAGAATTCAATGTTCTTCAAAAGATTAAACCAGTCCTTGAAGATGGAAAATCAGCTCGAACTATTGAATTTACAGATGAGGAACAAAAGGTTGTCAAAGGTATCTTCCTGTTAACGACTAAACCAGTTCTCTATGTTGCCAATGTGGACGAGGATGTGGTTTCAGAACCTGACTCTATCGACTATGTTAAACAAATTCGTGAATTTGCAGCGACAGAAAATGCTGAAGTAGTCGTTATTTCTGCGCGTGCTGAGGAAGAAATTTCTGAGTTAGACGATGAAGACAAGCAAGAGTTTCTTGAGGCACTTGGTTTGACAGAATCAGGAGTTGACAAGTTGACTCGTGCAGCTTACCACTTACTTGGACTGGGAACTTACTTCACAGCTGGCGAAAAAGAAGTTCGAGCTTGGACATTCAAACGTGGTATGAAGGCTCCTCAAGCAGCTGGTATTATCCACTCAGACTTTGAAAAAGGATTTATTCGTGCGGTAACCATGTCATATGAGGATCTAGTGAAATACGGATCTGAAAAGGCTGTAAAAGAAGCTGGACGCTTGCGTGAAGAAGGAAAAGAATATATCGTTCAAGATGGCGATATTATGGAATTCCGCTTTAATGTCTAAAAAATTTAATGAATAGTATCAATTAGGTTGGAAAAAAATTCCAACCCTTTTGGCTTTTGAAAGGAAAAATAAATGACCAAATTACTTGTAGGATTAGGAAATCCAGGGGATAAATATTTTGAAACAAAACACAATGTTGGTTTTATGTTGATTGACCAACTAGCGAGGAAACAGAATATCACTTTTACACACGATAAGATATTTCAAGCTGATCTAGCATCCTTTTTCCTAAATGGAGAAAAAATTTATCTTGTCAAACCAACGACCTTTATGAATGAAAGTGGAAAAGCAGTTCATGCTTTATTGACTTACTATGGTTTGGATATTGAAGATTTACTCATCATTTACGATGATCTTGACATGGAAGTTGGAAAGATTCGCTTAAGAGCAAAAGGCTCAGCAGGTGGTCATAATGGTATCAAGTCTATTATTCAACATATTGGAACTCAAGTCTTTAACCGTGCTAAGATTGGAATTGGGAGACCTAAAAATGGTATGTCAGTTGTTCACCATGTTTTGAGTAAGTTTGACAGGGATGATTATATCGGTATTTTACAGTCTATTGACAAGGTTGACGATTCTGTAAACTACTATTTACAAGAGAAAAATTTTGAGAAAACAATGCAGAGGTATAATGGATAAATGGTGACCTTATTAGATTTATTCTCAGAAAATGATCAGATTAAAAAATGGCATCAAAATCTGACAGATAAGAAAAGACAACTAATACTTAGTTTATCAACGTCTACTAAGGCTCTTGCAATTGCAAGCAGTTTAGAAAAAGAAGATAAGATTGTGTTACTGACGTCAACTTATGGAGAGGCAGAAGGACTGGTTAGTGATCTTATCTCTATCTTGGGTGAGGAACATGTTTATCCATTTTTGGTAGATGACTCCCCTATGGTCGAGTTTTTGATGTCTTCACAAGAAAAAATCATCTCACGGGTTGAAGCCTTGCGTTTTTTGACTGATTCATCTAAGAGAGGGATTTTAGTTTGTAATATCGCAGCAAGTCGATTGATTTTACCGTCTCCAAATGTATTCAAAGATAGTATTGTAAAAATCTCAGTTGGTGAAGAATATGACCAACACGTGCTTATCCATCAGTTAAAGGAAATTGGCTATCGAAAAGTTACACAAGTACAAACTCAGGGCGAATTTAGTCTGCGAGGAGATATTTTAGATATTTTCGAAATATCCCAGTTAGAACCTTGCCGAATTGAGTTTTTTGGTGATGAAATTGATGGTATCAGGTCGTTTGAAGTCGAGACACAATTATCGAAAGAAAATCAGACAGAATTCACCATCTTTCCAGCTAGCGATATGCTTTTGAGAGAAAAGGATTATCAAAGAGGTCAGTCAGCTTTAGAAAAACAAATTTCAAAGACTTTATCACCTATTTTGAAATCCTACCTAGAAGAAATTCTTTCAAGTTTTCACCAAAAACAAAGCCATGCAGATTCTCGGAAGTTTTTATCTTTGTGCTATGATAAGACATGGACTGTTTTTGATTATATTGAAAAAGATACTCCAATATTCTTTGATGATTATCAAAAATTGATGAATCAGTATGAAGTCTTTGAAAGAGAATTAGCGCAGTACTTTACAGAAGAATTACAGAATAGTAAATCATTTTCTGAGATGCAGTATTTTGCTGATATTGAACAAATCTATAAAAAACAAAGTCCGGTGACCTTTTTCTCTAATCTTCAAAAGGGACTAGGAAATCTCAAGTTTGACCAAATTTATCAATTTAATCAATATCCTATGCAGGAGTTTTTCAATCAATTTTCTTTTCTAAAAGAAGAAATTGAGCGATACAAAAAAATGGACTACACTATTATCCTGCAATCTAGCAATTCAATGGGAAGTAAGGCATTGGAGGATATGTTAGAGGAATATCAGATTAAATTGGATTTCAGAGATAAGTCAAGAATCTGTCAACAATCTGTAAACTTAATTGAGGGTAACCTAAGACATGGTTTTCATTTTGTAGATGAAAAAATTCTGGTGATTACTGAACATGAGATTTTTCAAAAGAAATTAAAACGTCGTTTTCGAAGACAACATGTTTCAAATGCAGAGAGATTAAAAGATTACAATGAACTTGAAAAAGGGGACTACGTTGTTCACCATATCCATGGAATTGGTCAATATCTAGGAATTGAAACAATTGAAATCAAGGGGATTCACCGTGATTATGTAAGTGTCCAGTATCAAAATGGGGATCAAATCTCCATCCCAGTAGAACAGATTCATCTACTGTCTAAATATGTTTCAAGTGATGGGAAAGCTCCAAAACTCAATAAATTAAATGACGGTCATTTTAAAAAAGCAAAGCAAAAAGTTAAGAACCAGGTAGAGGATATAGCAGACGATTTAATCAAACTCTATTCTGAGCGTAGTCAGTTGAAGGGTTTTGCTTTTTCAGCTGATGATGAAGATCAACATGCTTTTGATGATGCATTTCCTTATGTTGAAACGGATGATCAACTTCGTAGTGTTGAGGAAATCAAGAGAGATATGCAGGCTTCTCAGCCAATGGACCGACTTTTAGTTGGGGATGTTGGTTTTGGAAAGACTGAAGTTGCTATGCGTGCAGCCTTTAAGGCAGTCAATGATCACAAACAGGTTGTCGTTCTAGTTCCGACGACGGTTTTAGCGCAACAGCACTATACAAATTTTAAGGAACGATTCCAAAATTTTGCAGTTAATATTGATGTGTTGAGTCGCTTTAGAAGTAAAAAAGAGCAGACTGAAACACTTGAAAAATTGAAAAACGGTCAAGTTGATATTTTAATTGGAACACATCGTGTTTTGTCAAAAGATGTTGTGTTTGCTGATTTAGGCTTGATGATTATTGATGAGGAACAGCGATTTGGTGTCAAGCATAAGGAAACCTTGAAAGAACTGAAGAAACAAGTGGATGTCCTAACTTTGACCGCTACTCCAATCCCTCGTACCCTCCATATGTCTATGCTGGGAATCAGAGATTTATCTGTTATTGAAACTCCCCCAACGAATCGTTATCCAGTGCAAACCTATGTTTTGGAAAAGAATGATAGTGTCGTTCGTGATGCGGTCTTACGTGAAATGGAGCGTGGAGGTCAAGTTTACTACCTTTACAACAAAGTTGACACGATTGACCAGAAGGTTTCAGAATTACAGGAGTTGATTCCAGAGGCTTCGATTGGTTATGTTCATGGGCAAATGAGTGAAATTAAGTTAGAAAATACTCTAATGGATTTCATTGAAGGTCAGTATGATATTTTGGTGACAACTACCATTATTGAGACAGGGGTGGACATTCCAAATGCTAATACTTTATTTATTGAAAATGCGGATCATATGGGCTTGTCAACCTTGTATCAGTTAAGAGGAAGAGTCGGTCGTAGTAATCGTATTGCTTATGCCTATCTAATGTATCGTCCAGAAAAATCAATTAGTGAAGTTTCCGAGAAGAGATTAGAAGCGATTAAAGGATTTACAGAATTGGGATCCGGATTTAAGATTGCTATGCGAGATCTTTCGATTCGTGGAGCAGGGAATCTCCTAGGAAAATCCCAGTCTGGTTTCATTGATTCTGTTGGTTTTGAATTGTATTCGCAGTTATTAGAGGAAGCTATTGCTAAACGAAACGGTAATGCTAACACTAACACAAGAACCAAAGGGAATGCTGAGTTGATTTTGCAAATTGATGCCTATCTTCCTGATACTTATATTTCTGATCAACGACATAAGATTGAAATTTACAAGAAAATTCGTCAAATTGACAACCGTGTCAATTATGAAGAGTTACAAGAGGAGTTGATAGACCGTTTTGGAGAATACCCAGATGTAGTAGCCTATCTTTTAGAGATTGGTTTGGTCAAATCATACTTGGACAAGGTCTTTGTTCAACGTGTGGAAAGAAAAGATAATAAAGTTACAGTTCAATTTGAAAAAGTCACTCAACGACTGTTTTTAGCTCAAGATTATTTTAAATCTTTATCCGCAACGAACTTAAAAGCAGGCATCGCTGAGAATAAGGGATCAATGGAGCTTGTATTTGATGTCCGAAATAAGAAAGATTATGAAATTTTAGAAGGTCTGCTGATTTTTGGAGAAAGTTTATTAGAAATAAAAGAGTCGAAGTAAGAAAATTCCATTTGATATTTTTCTTCTATAAAATAGATAAAAATGGTACAATAATAAGTTGAGGTAATAAGGATGAGATTAGACAAATATTTAAAAGTATCACGAATTATCAAGCGTCGTACAGTCGCAAAGGAAGTAGCAGATAAAGGCAGAATCAAGGTGAATGGAATCTTGGCCAAAAGTTCAACGGATTTGAAAGTTAATGACCAAGTTGAAATTCGCTTTGGCAATAAGTTGCTACTTGTAAAAGTACTAGAGATGAAAGATAGTACAAGAAAAGAAGATGCAGCAGGCATGTATGAAATTATCAGTGAAACAAGGGTAGAAGAAAATGTCTAAGAATATTGTACAATTGAATAATTCTTTTATTCAAAATGAATATCAACGTCGTCGCTACCTGATGAAAGAACGACAAAAACGGAATCGTTTTATGGGGTGGGTATTGATTTTGATTATGCTATTATTTATCTTGCCAACTTTTAATTTAGCGCAGAGTTATCAGCAATTACTCCAAAGACGTCAGCAATTAGCAGACTTGCAAACTCAGTATCAAACCTTGAGTGATGAAAAGGATAAGGAGACAGCATTTGCTACCAAGTTGAAAGATGAGGATTATGCTGCCAAATATACACGAGCGAAGTACTATTATTCTAAGTCGAGGGAAATAGTTTATACGATTCCTGACTTGCTTCAAAGGTGACAAAATGGAAAATTTACTAGACGTAATAGAGCAATTTTTGAGTTTATCAGATGAAAAGCTGGAAGAGTTGGCTGATAAAAATCAATTATTGCGTTTACAAGAAGAAAAGGAAAGGAAGAATGCGTAAATTCTTAATTATTTTGTTGCTACCAAGTTTTTTGACCATCTCAAAAGTAGTTAGCACAGAAAAAGAAGTCGTCTATACTTCAAAAGAAATTTATTACCTTTCACAATCTGACTTTGGTATTTATTTTAGAGAAAAGCTAAATTCTCCCATGGTTTATGGAGAAGTTCCTGTCTATGCGAATGAAGATTTAGTTGTAGAATCTGGAAAATTAAGTCCAAAAATAAGTTTCCAAATAACCGAGTGGCGTTTAAATAAACAAGGAATTCCGGTATTTAAGCTATCAAATCATCAA
This sequence comes from Streptococcus pseudopneumoniae, assembly GCF_001070715.1. Taxonomy (GTDB): domain Bacteria; phylum Bacillota; class Bacilli; order Lactobacillales; family Streptococcaceae; genus Streptococcus; species Streptococcus pseudopneumoniae_H. The sequence continues at coordinate 5,145 of NZ_JVRR01000033.1, read as the reverse complement.
TTTATAGCTGCGGACAAACGATTTTTATATGATCAGTCAGAGATAACTCCTACAATAAAAAAAGTATGGTTAGAATCTGACTTTAAACTGTATAATAGCCCTTATGATTTAAAAGAAGTGAAATCATCCTTATCAGCTTATTCGCAAGTATCAATCGACAAGACCATGTTTGTAGAAGGAAGAGAATTTCTACATATTGATCAGGTTGGATGGGTAGCTAAAGAATCAACTTCTGAAGAAGATAATCGGATGAGTAAAGTCCAAGAAATGTTATCTGAAAAATATCAGAAGGATTCATTCTCTATTTATGTTAAGCAACTGACTACTGGAAAAGAAGCTGGTATCAATCAAGATGAAAAGATGTATGCAGCTAGTGTTTTGAAACTCCCTTATCTCTATTATGCGCAAGAAAAAATAAATGAGGGTCTTTATCAGTTAGATACGACTGTAAAATACGTATCTGCAGTCAATGATTTTCCAGGTTCTTATAAACCAGAGGGAAGTGGTAGTCTTCCTAAAAAAGAGGATAATAAAGAGTATTCTCTCAAGGACTTAATCACAAAAGTATCTAAAGAATCTGATAATGTAGCTCATAATTTATTGGGATATTACATTTCAAATCAATCTGATGCCACATTCAAGTCTAGGATGTCTGCTATTATGGGAGATGATTGGGATCCAAAAGAAAAATTGATTTCTTCTAAAATGGCTGGGAAAGTCATGGAAGCTATTTATAACCAAAATGGATTTGTATTGGATTCTTTGACTAAAACAGATTTTGATAATCAGAGAATTGCCAAAGGTGTTTCTGTTAAAGTAGCTCATAAAATTGGAGATGCGGATGAATTTAAGCATGATACGGGTGTTGTCTATGCAGATTCTCCATTTATTCTTTCTATTTTCACTAAGAATTCTGATTATGATACAATTTCTCAGATAGCCAAGGATGTTTATGAGGTTCTAAAATGAGGGAACAAGATTTTTTAAATCATTTTCTCAAGAAGGGATATTTCAAAAATCATACTAAGGTGGTGCTAGCTCTTTCTGGTGGGTTAGATTCTATGTTTCTATTTAAGGTATTATCTACTTATCAAAAAGAGTTAGAAATTGAATTGATTCTAGCCCATGTGAATCATAAGCAGAGAGTAGAATCAGATTGGGAAGAAAAGGAATTAAGGAAGTTAGCTGTTGAAGCTAGACTTCCTATTTATGTCAGCAATTTTTCAGGAGAATTTTCAGAAGCGCGTGCACGAAATTTTCGTTATGATTTTTTTCAAGAGGTCATGAAAAAGACAGGTGCGACAGCTTTAGTCACTGCCCACCATGCGGATGATCAGGTGGAAACGATTTTGATGCGTTTGATTCGAGGCACTCGTTTGCGCTATCTATCAGGAATTAAGGAGAAGCAAGTAGTCGGAGACATAGAAATCATTCGTCCCTTCTTACATTTTCAGAAAAAAGACTTTCCTCCAATTTTTCACTTTGAAGATACATCAAATAAGGAAAATCATTATTTTCGCAACCGTATTCGAAACTCTTACTTACCAGAATTAGAGAAAGAAAATCCTCGATTTAGGGATGCAATCTTAAGTATCGGTAATGAAATTTTAGATTATGATTTGGCTATAGCTGAATTATCAAAGAATATTGATGTAGAAAATTTAGAGCAGCTATTGTCTTACTCTGAGTCGACACAAAGAGTTTTACTTCAAACTTATCTGAATCGTTTTCCAGATTTGAATCTTACAAAAGCTCAGTTTGATGAAGTTCGGCAGATTTTAAAATCTAAAAGCCAGTATCGTCATCCGCTTAAAAATGGCTATGAATTGATAAAAGAGTACCAACGGTTTCAGATTTGTAAAATCAGTCCGCAGGCTGATGAAAAGGAAGATGAATTTGTGTTACACTATCAAAATCAGGTTACTTATCAAGGATATTTATTTTCCTTTGGGATTCCATTAGAAGGTGAATCAATTCAACAAATACCTGTTTCACGCGAAACATCAATACACATTCGTCATCGAAAACCAGGAGATGTTTTGATTCAAAATGGGCATAGAAAAAAACTCAGACGTCTATTTATTGATTTGAAAATCCCTATGGAAAAGCGGAAATCTGCTCTGATTATTGAGCAATTTGGTGAAATTGTCTCAATTTTGGGAATTGCGACCAGTAATTTGAGTAAAAACACGAAAAATGATATAATGAACACTGTACTTTATATAGAAAAAATAGATAGGTAAAAAAATGTTAGAAAACGATATTAAAAAAATCCTCGTATCACACGATGAAATTACAGAAGCTGCTAAAAAATTAGGTGCTCAATTAACCAAAGACTATGCAGGAAAAAATCCAATTTTAGTTGGGATTTTAAAAGGATCTATTCCTTTTATGGCTGAATTAGTCAAACATATTGATACACATATTGAAATGGACTTCATGATGGTTTCTAGCTACCATGGTGGAACAGCAAGTAGTGGTGTCATCAATATCAAGCAAGATGTGACTCAAGATATCAAAGGAAGACATGTTCTATTTGTAGAAGATATCATTGATACAGGTCAAACTTTGAAGAATTTGCGAGATATGTTTATCGCAAGAGAAGCAGCTTCTGTTAAAATTGCAACCTTGTTGGATAAACCAGAGGGACGTGTTGTAGAAATTGAGGCAGACTATACCTGCTTTACTATCCCAAATGAGTTTGTAGTAGGTTATGGTTTAGACTACAAAGAAAATTATCGTAATCTTCCTTATGTTGGAGTATTGAAAGAAGAAGTGTATTCAAATTAGAAAGAACAATTTTTAATGAAAAAACAAAATAATGGTTTAATTAAAAATCCTTTTCTATGGTTATTACTTATTTTTTTCCTAGTTACAGCTTATCAGTATTTTAGTACAGGTAGTGTTGCAGGGAAAAGTGAGCAAATTAATTATACAGAATTGGTAAAAGAAATTACCGATGACAATGTAAAAGAATTAACCTACCAACCAAATGGCAGTGTTATCGAAGTTTCGGGTGTCTATAAAAATCCTAAAACAAGTAAAGAAGAAACAGGCATTCAGTTCTTTTCTCCATCTGTTACAACAGTAGAGAAATTTTCAAGTATTATTCTTCCCTCTGATACCACAGTATCAGAATTGCAAAAGCTTGCTTCGGACCATAAAGCAGAAGTAACTATTAAGCATGAAAGTTCAAGTGGTATGTGGATTAATCTACTCGTATCCATTGTGCCATTTGGAATTCTATTCTTCTTCCTATTCTCTATGATGGGAAATATGGGGGGAGGCAATGGTCGTAACCCAATGAGTTTTGGACGTAGTAAGGCTAAAGCTGCAAATAAAGAAGATATTAAAGTAAGATTTTCAGATGTTGCTGGAGCTGAGGAAGAAAAACAAGAACTAGTTGAAGTTGTTGAATTCTTAAAAGATCCAAAACGATTTACAAAACTTGGAGCCCGGATTCCAGCAGGTGTTCTTCTAGAGGGACCTCCAGGAACAGGTAAAACTTTGCTTGCTAAGGCAGTAGCCGGAGAAGCAGGTGTTCCATTCTTTAGTATCTCAGGTTCTGACTTTGTAGAAATGTTTGTCGGAGTTGGAGCTAGTCGTGTTCGTTCTCTTTTTGAAGATGCCAAAAAAGCAGCACCAGCTATTATCTTTATCGATGAAATTGATGCTGTTGGACGTCAACGTGGAGTCGGTCTCGGCGGAGGTAATGACGAACGTGAACAAACCTTGAACCAACTTTTGATTGAGATGGATGGTTTTGAGGGAAATGAAGGGATTATCGTCATCGCTGCGACAAACCGTTCAGATGTACTTGATCCTGCCCTTTTGCGTCCAGGACGTTTTGATAGAAAAGTATTGGTTGGTCGCCCTGATGTTAAAGGTCGTGAAGCAATCTTGAAAGTTCATGCTAAGAACAAGCCTTTAGCAGAAGATGTAGATTTGAAATTAGTTGCTCAACAAACTCCAGGTTTTGTTGGTGCTGATTTAGAGAATGTCTTGAATGAAGCGGCTCTAGTTGCTGCTCGTCGCAATAAATCGATAATTGATGCTTCAGATATTGATGAAGCAGAAGACAGAGTTATTGCTGGTCCTTCTAAGAAAGATAAGACAGTTTCACAAAAAGAACGTGAATTAGTTGCCTATCATGAGGCAGGACATACCATTGTTGGTCTAGTCTTATCGAATGCCCGCGTTGTACATAAGGTTACAATTGTACCAAGAGGTCGTGCAGGTGGTTACATGATTGCACTTCCTAAGGAAGATCAAATGCTTCTATCTAAAGAAGATATGAAAGAGCAATTGGCTGGCTTAATGGGTGGACGTGTAGCTGAAGAAATTATTTTTAATGTCCAAACTACAGGAGCTTCAAACGACTTTGAACAAGCGACACAAATGGCGCGTGCAATGGTTACAGAGTACGGTATGAGTGAAAAACTTGGCCCAGTACAATATGAAGGAAATCATGCTATGTTTGGTGCACAAAGCTCTCAAAAATCAATTTCAGAACAAACAGCTTATGAAATTGACGAAGAGGTTCGTTCATTATTGAATGAAGCACGAAATAAAGCTGCTGAAATTATTCAGTCAAATCGTGAAACTCACAAGTTGATTGCAGAAGCATTATTGAAATACGAAACATTGGATAGTACACAAATTAAATCTCTCTATGAAACAGGAAAGATGCCTGAAACAGTAGAAGAGGAATCTCATGCACTATCCTATGATGAAGTAAAGTCAAAAATGAATGACGAAAAATAACCTTAAGAGAGGCAAGACCTCTCTTTTTTGTGCAGTTTAGGAGATAAAGAGAACAGAATGGATGAAATGTGCCAAAAGTGTGTTTGAATCTGTTAGACTGTACACAGAAAGGGGAAGACTATGCTTAAAGAATTGTATGAAGAAGTCCAGGGGAGTGTGTACAAGTGTAGAAATGAATATTACTTGCATTTATGGGAACTATCGGATTGGGACCAAGAGGGCATGATTTGCTTATATGAATTGATTAGTAGAGAAGAAGGGCTGGTAGAAGATATCCCACGCTTACGTAAATATTTCAAAACAAAATTCCGGAATCGAATTTTAGATTATCTCCGTAAGCAAGAAAGCCACAAACGAAGATATAATAAAGAACCCTATGAA
>NZ_JVRR01000032.1 GCF_001070715.1 Streptococcus pseudopneumoniae | reverse complement strand
AATCAAAGAGCAAACTAGGAAGCTAGCCGTAGGCAGTACTTGAGTACGGCTAGGCGAAGCTGACGTGGTTTGAATTTGATTTTCGAAGAGTATTAAATTTATCTTGCAATGGATATAGTAAACCTCTTGGCAGCCATAAATAATGATCGGATTCTCCAAATAAATACATTCGCTCAGGAATTTGATAGGTTGGCTGTCGCATAGCCTGCTTTAAATAAAATTCGGGATTAGAAAAGGAAGCCATATTTTTCAAGAAAAACAGTGTCTTGGGTGTCACAGACGATTTTTCAAGTTGGATCATATTGGATAAGACGACCTTCAACTCCTTATCCAATTCTTGCTTGCCTAACTCCTCTTGGATTAACAGTGCCACTTTAGCAGTTGAAACCCTCTGAATCTCTTGTAGATACCTCCATTGGTCTTCATAAGGCTGAAAATGTTCATCCACAAAGACCGTTCGCCCTTGATGGTAAGCTTCTCCTTGAAAAGGCAAGGCAATCAAATTTCCAAATCCCCCCTTAGGAAGGACATCCTGGTTTGGAAACATGCGATCAAAAGAATCAAAGGACAGTTGCATACTTTCCTGCATTGCCAGTTCTAACAGTTTCTTTCCAAACAAGCGAGCCTCTCGACTCGGAATCGCTTCCTCAAAGAAGAACCAAATATGGAGTCCGTGACCCGAACGAGAAATCTCTAAATGGGCTTCCATCTGGCGTTCCCTGGCTATTCTTCGAATGGTTAAACCAGCTTCTTTCCAATCTCCTTCATCAAAATCCAGTACTAAAAAATAACAGCTATCATCTAAGTGCATAGGAAAGATACCGATAGCTGTCTCCCCACGAAAATGAGATTTCAAAACGGAGTCCGTCAATGTCTGGAAACTCCGTTTTTCAGGTGGCAACTGCTTCCAACCATAATCATAGGAAGGAAAATACTGAATTTTCCCTTGATCATTGATAAAACTCTTAGCATAAACATCATAACGGCCAGCAAACACGGAGGTAAACAATTGTAATTTTTCTTGCGTCGTCAAGTGACTACTTTGAAGTTGGAACATCTCCTCGAACCGAGAGCGTTCCATCACAAACTGACTCTTGTCTTTAAGACGTTTACACAAGAAAAACTCACTTTCCCCATTAAAAGAAGAAAAGACATCAAGTACTTCTACCACAATTCCATCCAAAGACACAAAAACAGCCATAAGAGTCACCTCCTTGATTCCTATAGGCTGATTATAACAAGAATGGCTGAAATTGTACACGAAAATAAAATCCGAATAGCACTCATTTTGTATGTGACTAATATTCCGTCTCGCTCCAGAAGGTACGAGATAAATAGAGTTTAAACGAGCAATCTATAAAATTCAAAAAACGCATATTATCAAGCGACCTAAAACTTTGATGATATACGTTTTCTTGTGAGAATATTTACTTCATTTTTTCCTAAAATTCAATGTTTACTCAGTATTAGGATTATGAAAGATCGAGGTCTAAATCTAGATACATTTTTTCTGAAGACAAATCATTTTGACCACCGAGCAAGAGATTTTCAAAAAAAGCTGTTAAAAACTCAGGACGTCGCTGTAAAATCTTTGCATTATCTAATACTAAGGCATCACGAAAATACTTGGAATGTTGCTGAAATGGTGTATTATCAATATCAAAACCAAACTCACGAAGATACTGAATCAAAAATACCGTTACCGTCCGAGTGTTTCCTTCGCGAAATGGATGAATCTGCCAGATTCCTGAAATAAAATGCTGGATTTTTTTAACCATATCCGCCTGGGTTAGTGTCGCATATGCAACTTGTTTTTCCTGATTAAAATCATAATCCAATGTCATTTGAATCATGGAGTAATCAGAGTACACAACACTTTCACCATTCAAAACAGGTTCATTCTTTGTGATATTAGTCTGACGAAATTGCCCCACCGGAATAGAGGTTTCAAATATATCTTGAAACAACTCCTTATGAATAGCAAGTAAGGTCGCAGGACTGAAGCTAAAGCCTCTTCGAGACAATAGTTCTACAATGCGTAGAGAAACCAAGTCTGCCTCCTCCGTACTTGCATCAATAGTATGGTGATAAGCCGTTGCATCCTCATAAACCTGCTCATAAGTCAGTTCACCCCGAGCCTGTTTCTCAGCCAAAGATTCCATATAAGCTGATGGCACTAGATTGTCAACTTTCTGTAGACCAAAACCTATCCGCCATAAATCACGCTTAGCTTCATAAGACAAGTTTGGATTGTCAATGTTGTAAGTTGGTTGCATAGAAATATCCTTTCAATTGTTTTTCTGTGTCATCGGCAAATGGTAAAATGGGTATGGAATTGGCGTAATTTATAAAAATCTTTCACAATAAGTTCTATGAAATATATATACTTCAGCTTAATAGTGAACAAGTTATACTCAGTATTTCATGCGGTCATCTGGAATGTTCTTTGACTGAATGATATGATTATCGAGATATCTCTGGATAAATGAACTAATAAGTCTGACGCGCATACTTATCAAACTCATTGGCATACACCACTCTGAACTCGTTGGTCTGTTCAAATCCCAACTCAATTCCCCCAACACCTGAGGAGAATGCTGCAAACTTGTACTTCTAAGAGCGGTTGTTATGTAGTAATCCGCTTTCTAGAATATAAAATAATACTTACTAAAATACGATATATACTTTTATGTTATAAGCTTTGAACTATAATTTAATTCTTTTGCCAAATTATATCGTCTATTATACTGGGTATGGATTTTTAACAAAATAATATAGTCTATGAATTACTTGAAATCAGTATTAATTCTAACTTTTTTAAGTATATACATTTGTTAAAAACTTTATTTTTTTAATTTAAAAACATTAGTTGGAAATTTTCCCCTCAAAATAAGATATCAAACTAGGAAAAATACTTGCATGCTTTGCAAGATGAGATAATAATATTTCATCAGAGGAATTTAGATTTAAATTTGTCTTACAATTATAAACATACTCAACCTGTTTAAGAAAATAAATTAAAAATTTAAAATCTTCTTTTCCTCTAAAAAAATAATTAATATCTATACACTCTATTCTTTTATAGTACTGTATAATTCTAATAATTCCTTTTTTTCTAGAACTAAAACGACTTAATATTTTCCTGTGATAATCAGTATCTTCGTTTTTCTCTTCTAATTTACATATTTTTCTTTCTAATTGTATTTCAAATCGAGAAATCAAATATTCAATATCTACGTTATCTAATTGTTTACCATTAATACCTGCATTCATAAATTCAATAGTTAAATTATTCATTTTTAGACAACTGAAAATATTAAACTCATCAAATTTTAACTGAAAATCATATTTTAGACATAGCATATTAAACAGATTGTAATCTGTTAATTTATCAATAAATATCTGATGTAAAATATTATATTTAGATATTATTTCATCAAACTCAGTACTTCCCTGATTATATCCAATTTCATCCATCAAAATTTTCTCAATGACTTGAGTAAAAGTATAAAAATTCTCTACTGAATAACAATCGGTTTGATATACTCCTTCATAATGATGTTGCAATGAACCGATATTTTCGTAATCTTTATCTATCAAAAATAACAATTGCTTTTTTGGAAAAATTGATTTCTCTTCACAAATTTTTTTATGTACTTTTAAAACTTCTTTTTTTCCACCACATTCATACTGATTATATGAAGGATAATCATTCATTAATCTATAATAGATTTCTTTAAATTTATTAAGATAATAGAATCTGTCATAACCTTCAAAAAAGAAGTGGTATTGATCCAAGTTATTTTTTTTCTGAGAAAACTCCAACCATGCAGATGATGCATTTTTAGATTTTTCTCTCATCTCCTCTGCTCGACTATTCTTCGTCATAATTCTTATCCCCACTAAAAACTTCAAAATCAGAAACATTATCAAATAGGTTTTCAAATATGAAAGGAGAATGTGTAACTGCAACTAGAAAGAATAAGGAATTAGAATTGGAGATGTCCACTAGGAATTCCTTTTGCCATTCAATTGACAATGACAACTCTGGTTCATCAAATAATACAATAGTTTCTTTATCTTCCAATAGTATTTTTGAAAAAATAGATACCAATTGTTTTTCACCAGAAGATAATTGATTTAATTCAATTTTTTTCTTCTCTCTGGAATAAATAGCTATGTCTAAAGAGGACTGATCGTAAACAAACTCTTTGTTAATGAAGTATTTGTTCACAACATCAACAAATCGTTTAATTCTATTATCTATATCACTTAATTTTGAATAATTTTCCAAAATTTTGTTTAATAGATTCATAAGATACTTATCTTTATCCTCTGAAAAACTATCTTTTTCAAATTTATCTATAATAATATCAATTGTTCTCTCTTCAACTTTACTCCCTAAACGACTCAATGCAATTCTAATTGTTTCGGAATCAGATTTTTTAAGTTCTGAAAATTCAAAAGCATTGTCAGTAGTATATTCATTTAACAAACCTGTTGTCATTTGTTCATAGTTTTGGCTTGTAACTGTTTTTATACCGTATAAAATATTATCAATCTGTTTTTTTACATCTTCCATTCCAAAATTTATCAAATTTTCTTTTATTTCTTCACGGAATGGCAGGTCGGTAATATCATTGCTTGCAAAAATCTCTTCTTCAATTCGCCTATAAGTTGGGAAGTACAATATTTTTTTATCTTTTTTAAAAGCCTCTATTCTACTAACAAAAGTTTTAAAAGGATTCTCATACTCACTAATACTTGAATGACTTATATGTGAACTATCATATATAGTGGCTATACAATATACAAAATAATTATAAGGCATATTAGATGTAACTCTATTTTTAAAGTGCAATTCTCTGAGATTTAAATCTTTAAAATTAGTAGCATTTCTTACTTCGTCAATAATTGATTCATCTATATCACTTACCCATCTCTCAAATACAATATCATTACCACGGGTACTTTTTGCTTTTAGTACTCTACTGAAATCTAGATTTCTAAATTGCCATAATGAATACTTCAAATAAATCTCATCTTCATAAGGAGAATCAATATAATCCAATACTTCATCTTTAGAGAATTCAATTATCTCATTATCATTAAATTCAATAGAGATTGTTGTAAAATCAAATTTTTTAAGTTCAATATAGTTACCACTTAGTAAATAATATAAAATATTTAAAACAGTAGTCTTACCAACACCATTCTCTCCTACAAAAATATTAACAGCATTATTAAAATGTATACTTACCGTCTTAGAATCATGTAATCCTTGTATTTTAAAGCTTCTCATATAAACCTCCATTCGTCCTATTATACCAAAAAACACGGCTCATCACCGTGTTTCTATGTTTATTTTACCAACTTCTTCATCTCATCAATACGTGCTACAGTCGCATCGTATTTCGCTTGGTAGTCGGCTTGTTTGTCACGTTCTTTCTGGACGACTTCTGGTTTGGCATTGGCTACGAAGCGTTCGTTAGAGAGCTTCTTGCCGACCATATCCAGTTCTTTTTGCCACTTAGCCAATTCCTTGTCGAGACGAGCGAGTTCTTCTTCGACATTGAGGAGGTCAGCGAGTGGCAGGTAGATTTCTGCTCCTGTGATGACGCTTGACATAGCAAGTTCAGGTGCAGGGATGGTTGATGCGATTTCCAAGTGTTCTGGATTTGTGAAGCGTTTGATGTAGTTGACATTGCTGTTAAAGAAGGCTTCCAAGTCACTATCGCTGGTCTTAACAAGGATGGTGATAGGCTTGCTTGGAGCAACATTTACTTCCGCACGCGCATTACGAACGGCACGGATCAAGTCTTTGAGGCTTTCCACGCCAGTGTGAGCCGCAAGGTCTTCAAAGGCTGGGTTGACAGTTGGATATTCTGCTGTAACAATAGAGCCTTCTGAGATTTGTCCAAAGATTTCCTCTGTCACGAATGGCATGATTGGGTGAAGGAGACGAAGGATCTTGTCCAAAGTGTAAAGGAGAACAGAACGTGTGATGACTTTCTCTTCTTCGTTATCGCTATAGAGGACTTCCTTGGTCAACTCAACGTACCAGTCCGCAAACTCGTCCCAGATGAAGTTGTAGAGGATGTGACCAGCTACACCAAACTCAAACTTATCAAAGTTTTCAGTAACTTTGCCGATAGTTTCATTGAGGTTGTGGAGAATCCAGCGGTCTGTGACATTTCCAGCTTCCTTGTTAGCAACTTTTTCCACATTAGCCGTTGCTTGCTCAAGAGTCAAACCTTCATTGTTCATAAGAATGTAGCGAGAGATGTTCCAGATCTTGTTAATGAAGTTCCAAGACGCATCCATTTTCTCGTAAGAGAAGCGCACATCTTGACCTGGTGCAGAACCGTTTGAAAGGAACCAACGAAGGCTATCTGTCCCGTACTTATCAATAACATCCATTGGGTCAATCCCGTTACCGAGAGATTTCGACATCTTGCGTCCTTGCTCATCACGAATGAGACCATGAATCAAGGCATTTTTGAATGGCGACTTGCCAGTAAATTCCAAACCTTGGAAAATCATTCGAGATACCCAGAACGGGATAATATCATAACCAGTCACCAAAGTTGATGTTGGATAATAACGTTTGAAGTCTTCTGAGTCAACATCAGGCCAGCCCATTGTTGAGAATGGCCAAAGGGCAGAACTGAACCAAGTATCCAAGACGTCTTCGTCCTGAGTCCAACCGTCACCTTCTGGAGCTTCTTCGCCGACATATATTTCACCCTCAGCATTGTACCAAGCAGGGATTTGGTGACCCCACCAGAGCTGACGAGAGATAACCCAGTCGTGGACATTTTCCATCCATTGAAGGAAGGTATCGTTGAAACGAGGTGGGTAGAATTCTACCTTATCGTCTGTGTCTTGGTTGGCAATAGCATTCTTAGCCAATTGGTCCATCTTGACGAACCATTGCGTTGACAAGCGTGGTTCAACCACAACACCTGTACGCTCTGAGTGACCAACACTGTGGACACGTTTTTCGATTTTAACGAGGGCACCGATTTCTTCCAACTTGGCAACAACTGCCTTACGAGCTTCAAAACGATCCATACCTGCAAATTCGAAGGCCAAATCATTCATAGTTCCGTCATCGTTCATAACATTGACTTGTGGCAAGTTGTGACGTTGACCAACCAAGAAGTCATTTGGATCGTGGGCAGGTGTAATTTTAACCACACCTGTACCAAACTCAGGATCAGCGTGTTCGTCTCCAACGATTGGAATTAATTTATTAGCGATTGGAAGGATAACATTTTTACCAATCAAGTCCTTGTAGCGTGGGTCTTCTGGATTGACCGCAACGGCAACGTCCCCAAACATAGTTTCAGGTCGAGTAGTCGCCACTTCAAGAGCGCGTGAGCCGTCTTCCAGCATATAGTTCATGTGGTAGAAGGCACCTTCGACATCCTTGTGGATAACTTCAATATCAGAAAGGGCTGTGCGAGCTGCTGGATCCCAGTTGATGATAAACTCACCACGGTAGATCCATCCTTTCTTGTAAAGGTCCACGAATACTTTGCGAACCGCTTTTGACAAACCTTCATCAAGAGTGAAACGCTCACGAGAGTAGTCTACTGAGAGCCCCATCTTGCCCCATTGTTCCTTGATAGTAGTGGCATATTCGTCTTTCCATTCCCAGACCTTGTCGAGGAATTTTTCACGACCTAGGTCATAACGTGTAATGCCCTCTCCACGCAAGCGCTCCTCAACCTTAGCCTGAGTGGCAATCCCCGCGTGGTCCATCCCTGGAAGCCAAAGGGTATCAAAACCTTGCATGCGTTTTTGACGGATAATGATATCCTGCAAAGTCGTATCCCAAGCGTGACCAAGGTGAAGCTTACCAGTTACATTTGGTGGTGGAATAACGATCGAATAAGGCTTAGCCTTTTTATCGCCTGAAGGCTTGAAAACATCAGCGTCAAGCCATTTTTGGTAACGACCAGCCTCAACCTCGGCTGGATTGTATTTAGGTGAAAGTTCTTTAGACATGTGTTTGTCCTTTCTAGTTAATATCTTTAAATAAAATTAGTATGTAGAAGATAGGCTTTGATTCAACTCATCTTGTTTTTCTCATTATCTTCTATAAGCAAAGAAACAGTGAAAATTTTACATTAACTTTCTCTCATTATCTTCATAATATGTTTATCAAAGTCTGATATAATTTTTTGAGTTCGGTTAAATTTTTCATACTCCTGAATGGCTTTTGAGTCTGCTTGTTTCTTGGAAATACTTCCTTTTCCTTCTAAAATTTCGTACTCATTAAAAGATAGAAAACGATCAATACTATCTGCCAATTCTCGCATTGTAAAAGTATTACGGCGCTCAACCAAACCCTCAATATAATCAAAATAGGCTGTAACAGTTCGCTCTAGTTGTCGAATTTCTTTTTCTTGCAAATAATTTTTGGCTACCGTTACATCTGATTTGAGCACTCGTCCATCAGGTGCATTCTTCCAAGAAGTTAATCCCATTTTTTCTTTACTAGCATCGGCTTGTTGATAGATAATTTCTGCAGCCGTACTTCCAGTAATTGCATAATGAAATTTATTTTGCACCATAGCATAAAAATTTTTAGTAATATCTGAGTTTCGATCATAATCTATGGCACATTCAGCAAAGATATCCGTGATTTGTTGATAGATTCGGCGCTCACTAGAACGAATAGAGCGAATTCGTTCTAAAAGTTCACGGAAATAATCTTGTCCGAAAACTGTCTGTCCTTGTTTCAAGCGTTCATCATCCAAAACAAAACCTTTGATGATAAATTCTTTCAAGGTCTTGGTTGCCCAAATTCTAAATTGAGTAGCCTTGCTGGAATTTACTCGATAACCAACTGAAATGATAGCATCCAGATTGTAATATTCAAGTTCACGCCTGACAGCTCTATTCCCCTCTTGTTGAACCTGTGCAAATTTTGCACAAGTTGACACCTTATCCAACTCACCACTATCATAAATGTTTCTCAAGTGCTTTGTAATGACACTTCGTTCAACTCCAAAGAGCTCTGCAAGACCTTTTTGAGTCAACCAAAGATTTTCATCCTGTAAAAGGATATCTAGCTGAACATGGCCATTGGGTGTAGTATACAGGATGAAATTAGAAACTTCATTCAAGACAATTCCACCTCCTCCCTTCAATAAATAATTACTTCTCGTTCTTAAACTCTATGCCGTTTTCCTTCAGCTTTTTAACGGTTACGGGACCAATTCCCTTCAAAGCGAGAACTTCTTTTTCAGTCCATTTTTTGAAATCTGAAGATGTACGAATCCCATTTTCAACAAAGATGCGAACAAGATCCATCCGGATTCCCTTCATTTTTTCCTCGCTCATAAAGGAGTACCAGTCTGTGACCTGGGATAGATTTCTTAACACACTGGAATGATTCGAAAATACTGGTTTACGACGGAATTTCTTGGCTTCTTTTGTTAAAAATTCTGTTAAGATAATATTTTCTTGTAAATAGTCAAGCAGAGGATACAAACTAGCTTGTAGCGATTCAACTGAATTTGGACAATAGCATTCTTGTTCTTCAATGTCTATAACTTTGAATTGCCAATCTTCCTCTATAAAGAATTCAACTGCTTCATCATTGATTTCCACTAATTTTGCAAATAGCTGACTTGCTTCCTCAATTTTTCCTTGAGAAAAAGCAGAGATGATGGCATGAATAAGAATGGTATCATCCCGTTTCCCTTTATTTAATTCTTCACGATAGAAACGTTCAACCTTTAGCTCTTGACCAGTAATATGATACAAGGAAAGCATACAGAAGACAAAATTAGGGGGAAAACGGTCTGGTCGCTTACTCAAATATAGGTTAATCAATTCTATAGCCTTAGAATTGAAGTTCTCCGTCATATAATACTCAATCAGAAACATCAGAGCAGACAGGATAGGGCGGGCTTCAAAATAATTCCAACTATTGTAGCCATTCATTTTCCATTTTTCTAAAACTAGAATTTCAAAATCCAATACTTTTTTAAAGGTTGACAAATCAAAACTTTCAACCTCGGATAAGAACAAGTGAAAATCAGCCGCAAAATAATCTGGATTGATCTTTAAAACTTGCTTTAACAGTTTATTTCGCTTCTGTGTATTTGGAGTGTGCATAGCTTCTCTAAATATGGCATGATCCTGTTTCCAATCAAAAATCCTATTTTTCAGTTGGTAATTGATTAGCTGAACATCTGGATACTCTCCGTGTTCATCAGCATATTGCATCACTGCTGTATGTAGTTCATCGAAATTTTGAATGGTACGACGTTCTACAAAAGTTGGATTTTTGGCCATGATTTCTGTCCAAGCAGCCTCTTCTTCAGAAATAACTTTGATATCCAACTTTTGCTGGCGTTTTAATTCTTTTTTTCTATTTTTCTTTTTAGCCATCTATTTTCTCCTCTAACTCATTCTTCAATAGATTCGACTCAACTGACTTAGATATCCTTAGGGACTCAGCTACAGGCTTGAACGGGAATCTAAGCTTCTTTGTGATTCGTTTACTTTGAAGGTTGTACCCCAGGTGTGATTAAGGTAGAGTTTTCTAGTTACGTTTGGTGGTGGAATCACGATTGAATAATGCTTAGCCTTTTGAAATTCTCTGATTCTTGAGAACATCTTCTTCAAGGCGTTTTTGATAATGAAAAACCTAAACATAGGATGGAGTGTATGTAGGTGGAAGTTATTCATTTTAGTTCTTCTTTAAGTGTTTGTAAGTAGTCTTTTGACAATCTTTGATATCCTAGATTTTTTCTTTCGATATCTAATGTATAACGTGGGATGAAATATGAAGACTGACGGCCTTAGTTTTTTTATTAACTTTTTCTGTAATTTCCGACGTTTTTTTCTCAGTATCTCAACATCAGTTCGTTTATAAGAGTATCCATAAAGTCTTCTTTCTAATCTATCTATTGATTTGTAAATATCGATTGCTTTGTCGCTATGGACGTTTCGTTTAATAGTAACTCGTTCAACTGCTTTAACGTAATCGTCTTCTAATGATTCAATGATTGATAAATAAAAAAATTCATATACAAACAAACCCAGTAGTGCAAATATATCAAAAAGTTCAGATTCTAAAAATGGAACATATAATAATAAAATTAAGATAGTATTTGTATAGGGAAAAGCATAAAAAATAAAGAATATCCACATCTGTTCTTTTTTATGTTTGGAAGGAACTGACTTAATCAAGTTTGTAAACCAGGTTTGTAACGATAAAAATACAATTGATATTACCGATATTATAAACGGTATTAAATATGAATTATCATTTAAATTATTAGTTTTATCAAATAAAATAATTGAAGAATAAATAGATAAAATAAATAATATCAACCAAATAATTCTTCTAAGCAATGTAGAAGGATTGAATTTTATTTCCTTTTTTGAGCGTTCCCAATCATATTTCAGGAGCAGTGCTATATACAAAGACAGCCTATCATAGTCAATTACATCATTATCCAATATATCCCAAATGTGACCATCTTTCATATAATAGGGTTTAGAATATTTAATTTCCATGTTCTTTCCAAACGGATTAATCTGGCTTTTTAACTGTATAAGTGCAGAATCTTTCTTTTGATTATCCTTTAAATTTTCTAATATTATTTTAAGTTGCTTTCTCCATTCAGCTCTTTCCTTAGTAATATAATCAATCTGATTTCTTTTGCTATTATTTATAAAAACTAAAATCGCACTTAATATAGCTCCTAGGCCTGCTCCACTCAGTAGGGTGATAATCTGACCTACTTCCATTTACCAACACCTCTTCTTTTAAACAATAATATATCCCAACTGTTCGATTTTTTCGAACAGTTCAACTAAAAGTTTAAACCTCCCACTCACTCCTCAGCAAGCCATATCTCAAATCATCACAGCGGTTGCCTTGAGCATCTTTGCGGTCTCTTATACGAGCTTCGAGGGTAAAGCCAAGCTTTTCCGCGACTCGTTGACTTTGGACATTATAACCAAAACAAGTTAGTTCAATCTTGTGAAGACCCAAATCTTTAAAACCTAAGTCAATCAAGGCACGCGCTGCTTCTGGCACATAACCGCGTCCCCAATCGTCTGGGTGTAAGGTATAGCCAATTTCCAGTACATCATCTTCATGACGATGGTTGAAATCAACAGAGCCGATAACTTTATCAGTCCCTTTGACAACAATTCCATAGCCTGCTGGGAGATTATCCTTTTCATTGCGCTCCGGAAGAATGTGCTCCAGATAATAAATCTCATCTTCCAAGGTCTTGACGGGTAGAAAGCCTGCTGGGTAAGAGACTTCCGGACGACTAGCATAGTCAAAGATATCCTCAGCATCCGCCACAGTACGGACTCGTAAAACGAGACGTTCTGTTTCCAAGCGTTCTGGCAGTTCAGTTCTTGCCATCCTTTTTCCTCGCTTTCTTAATGAAGCTCCCCTTAATATCTACACGCTTGTCCAGATAACGATAGACGCGCTGGTGACCATCCCCCATAAAGTAAATCGGCGCAAAACGGTCATTTTTAAAATGTCCCTTTTCATCCAAAAGTTCTGGGTCAACAAGTCGCTCAACAATCTTAGCGAAAATATGACAAATTCCCTCTTTCTCAACAATCCTATCTACCTGACAATCCAAAACGACTGGACAATCCTCTAAAATCGGTGCCTGAGTTCGTTCAGAAATTTCATAATGCACTCCCAAACGTTCCAATTTCTCTCGATGACTGATAAAACCAGCCTGCTCCATCTCGAGCATGAGATTTTCATCAGGTATATTCACAGTAAACTTCTGGTAATGCTTGATTTGCTCAGCCGCATTTTCCTCAGCACCAACACCGATGACTAGCCAATCCCCCAAACTATAGGAGGAGCTACAGGTCGTAATATTGTGCCCAAAATTCTGATCCTGATACCCCAAAATGAAGATAGGAAAGCCATAGTAGAGTTTACTTGTTTTAAAAGATTGCTTCATAACAACCTCCTTTGACTATGACGCAAAAGAAAAGCCCTGCCATCTACATGACAGGGACGAATGTGTTTATCCGCGGTACCACCCAATTTCGGGCAGTTGCCCGCAACTCTCGTCTTTAAAACAAAAAGACACTTTTATTTCATTTTCAGCCATTAGCAACCAGTTTTGACACATTTGTGGACTTCTCAGCGCCGCCACTTTCTGTAAAATGTGGGATTCAAAACACCTCTAATGGCTCTATTGTAGCAAGATTTTTTCGGAAATGCAAGGGACAAGAAAGATTACTTGAATTTGATGCCGTTTTCTTTCAATTTCTTGATGGTAGCTGGGCCGATTCCTTTCAAGGCAAGGAGTTCTTTTTCAGTCCAGTTTTTGAAATCTGAAGCAGACTTGATTCCTTCATCATAGAAGGTTTTAGCACGGTCAAGTGGAAGTCCACCCAAGTTTGCTGCAAAATCTTCTACAGAATTGGCTACTTTTTGAACTTGCTCTTTGGTAGCTTCTACTGCTTGTTCAACTTTTTTAGAAACAGCCTTACCAGCTTGGCTTGCTGACTGTTCTGCACGTTTCACGACTTTTTTTGTCTCTTCTACAACCTTAGTCACAGTACTTGAAAAAGCACCTGCACGACGGAGGCTATTTCGTAATTGTTTTTTACGATTGAGTTTCTTTGACATGATAAAATCCTTTCAATAAAAAACCCCTGCTCTGACAAGGATTTAATATAAATATTCTATCAAGATTTTAGTAAAAAATCAAGAATCTATCTCGTTTAATAATTTCGCTCACCGAATAAGTCATCTGGCAATTCATGGAATCCCTTGCCTGCTTTGAAGTTTTCAAACTTACCAAGCAAGAACTGATAGGCATCCAAACGACTTTCGTAGCGAATCATGGCATCTTTGGCACGCTCGTCTTGGTCTTCTTCGTAAACTTTTTGACTTTCCTTGTGCGCCATGTCGTTAATTATGATTTGGGTATTGACCCAAACTTCAAATTCCTTCATAAATTCTTGTTCGTAACTCATTTTTTCTCCTTATTCTAGTCCACGGAAATAGTCCGTATCAATCTCACGGTAGGGCTGAATATCCTGAACATACTCCAGCACTCCTTGGAATTCTCCCTCTTCATCGTGCACTGCTGCGTAGGTGATGTGGACAAACTTGCCTCGCGACTCAGACTTGAACCACATTTCATACTTGTCTTTGCTTCCCTCACGAAGCCCCTTCATGATGGTTTTGACCTTGTCTAAGTACTTAGGTGGATGGCAGAGTTCGACATTGCGCCCGACTTGGGACGGGGTCCGTTTGAAAATCATCTCATCAGCTGGCGCATTGTCATTGTAATACTGGAAAATATCGTCTTTATTGACAAAGGTAATCTCCATAGGAAGATGATTGAGGATGAGGTTTGCCTGCTCGACTGAAAGATAGCCATTCCCAAAAGCCTGTTGACTATGGCGGTCCAGCACTGCTTCTTTTTCCTTAGGGGTAAAAGTAATGGTAAACTGCCCTTCTGGCGTATCGATAACTTGCTGAACTTGACCCTCTGCCGTATCTAGTTGTACGGGCTCCTCTGCACTCTTTTCCTCAACAAAACTCTGTCTTTCTGGCACCCATTTCTCAGACGGACGGATGATAGCATAACCATAGGTATCGCTCTCCTCCGCAATCTGAAGCCAGTCATCCTGAGTAAAGGACTCAAGGAGAATCATAAGGAGAATGGACTCTTCCTTGAAAATCATACTTTCAAACTCTGTCGCAAAGGCTTCAAAATCTTCTTTTACAGTGGAAATCGACACTTCTGGTAGTGACTTGGCTGTCGCTAAAGCTGTTTGAAAGAGTTCCCTGATCTGGTCATCCACTCCCCACATGACCTTAGGAGGGGAATCGTGTCCATAGCGCTCCATGATAGGGAAAAAGAGCTCTTCCTTACGCTGGTAGTGGATGTCAAATTGCCCCAAAAATCCCATCTGACGGACCAAACCCTTGCGCATCTCTGCCAACATTTCCTCGTCTTCCATAGACTCATAGGTATCTAACAATCTCCGAATGCGAATCAAGGCCGCACGGAGGGACAGATTTTCTTCTTTGAAAATCCGAACTGGGTGACCTGGGTGCTCGGTATCCTCTACTTCGACACCCTTTACTGCATTTTTAAAAAGATTGGCATGGACATCACAGAGTTCCATAACATCTTCAAAGGTGACACCTGAGTCTGAGTTCATCAACTCGTGCTCCATGAGGGAAATCTCTATGGCTGAGACACCCGCAAAGGTCGCATCAAAACGCTCCTGAACCGACTCAGGAGAGGCACCATTGTGCAATTCTAACAAAATATCCCGTAGGACATGAATCCGTTCATCTGCCATTAGTCTAACCCAATCACTTCGTAGCCATTCGCTTCCAGTGTGCGGACAATCTTGTCCATAGGGGTTCCTTCCAGCTTAGAACCCTGTTTGAGCGATACTTTACGACCAACTGTATTGCGCATCAAGGGATTGGCAAGGGGTTTAAATCCCAGCTCAACTAGAATTTCCAAGACTTCTGGATGCTTGTCCACCACTTCTGCAACGGGAATTGACACATCGATGATATTGTCCATGACGACCTCCATTGAATGTTCTAAAATGATTTTACTGCTTATATTATACCATATGGAGAGAAATTAAAAAACTAGCAGTGGAGTTCCTGCTAGTTCTCTGCGACTTGAATTACGACCTAAATAAGTTTAAAGAGCCAATCCAATATCTTAAATACTATCTTGTAAAACAGCAATTGGACTGCAAAAGAGATGATCATCCAAAAGAATTTCAAAATCCCAATAATCGGTTTGATAAAAATAATGGCAAAAAGTGCCCAGAAAAATTTCATTTTTTATCCTCTGGCTTAATGAGCCACCGAGCCGTATCCATTAACTTGTCTGCAATAAAAAGTTTACCTAGACCGACAACAACATTGTCATCTTTCTTTATCGTTTTCATTACTTTTACACCTTGCATGGTCAAAAAGTAATTACCATAAATTTTAGCAAAAGCTTTGATAGGATTCATCTCACTCACCCTCGATTATTTCAGCCTCTTTTCGGATTGTTTCAACATCTTCTTGATATTGAACTTCACTATAATTGACTAGTTTAGACAATTCTTTCTGCAAGCTTTCACCCATCGGTTTCATAGTTGCAAAGGTTAAACCACCTGAAATGATACCTCCCAAGATAGGTATGAATTTTCCCATTCCTTTGACCAGCCCTCCCTTGGTCAGATTCACACCAAATATTCTTAAGACTTTTTTCAAAATAGGGTACCAAAGCGTCTTTGTTAAAGCTTTATTAGGTACTGTTTTCATTACCTGTTTGGCAATTGTTATACCACCTGCACGTAACAAAGCAGCGGTTCCATTCACCCCCAACATGACGCCTAGATAAAGCAAGAGGGTATTTTGAGCATCTTCACTCAACTCATCGCGTGAAGCCCAAAGATCCTCATAACCATAAATATAACCTAATTCTTGGGCCAATTTCAAAGAGAAACCATAAAATTGAGCCACATCCGCTGGAATGGTAATTGCCATAGCAAGCCCTCCAGGTAATCCTGCCAAAACAGAAGTCCCACTCGCTAATAAAACATTATCCCTAATACAGGCATTAGCCACTCGATCTAAGATTTCTTGAGATAAGAGAGACGTTGGGCCTTGTTCTAATAAAGTAGGAATGTCCTGTGGATCCAATTCTTTGGAAAACTTATCCACTAAAAATTTCGAACGTTCAACCTTAACAACTGGTAGTTTTACCACTTGTTGTAATACTTGCATAG
Organism: Streptococcus pseudopneumoniae; assembly: GCF_001070715.1. GTDB lineage: Bacteria > Bacillota > Bacilli > Lactobacillales > Streptococcaceae > Streptococcus > Streptococcus pseudopneumoniae_H. Next base: position 8,307 of record NZ_JVRR01000032.1, on the reverse strand, counting down.
CTAAGTCTTGTTCAGCCATATAAATACCTCTTTCTCTTGTATCTTTATTTCATAATATCACACTATCTGAATTTTATAAAGCTTTTTAATAATCTTTAACTCTAGAAAGATTCCCTAGCATGCTTTGTAGTCATTTACCCACCAAAAAAGAGGGGGCAACCCCTCTTCTTTAGTTCTTATCCAGATTGCGTAGCATTTCATCAATCTTGTTTCCATACTCGATGGACTCGTCTTTGACGAAGGTCAAATCTGGGATTTTGTACAATTTCAAATTACGACCAAGTTCACGTTTGATGGTACCAGTTGCTTTTTCAAGCCCGATTTGGGCTTTTTGATTATCCGAAGCAAGGTTACTCAAAATGGTGTAGTAAACCTTGGCAACAGACAAGTCACCTAGCATCTGAACATCTGTGATGGTCACACCTTGGACACGCGGATCACGGACTTTCTTTTGCAAAATCTCATTAACTTCACGCTTGATTTCCATGCCCACACGATCCGTACGGAAATGATTTGCCATGATATTCCTTTCTCTACTTTGAACCAAAAGCTAGGCCAGCAGACCTAGCTATTTTTAAACTTATTGATTTTCATTTCAAATTGGAACGAAGTTCAATTTGAAATCATCTGCTTCTTTCGCCGTGGTGAAAGTGATGGAACTGATTTATCAGTCCCATCACAGGGGATTTTTGAGACCCTAGGCTCAAAAATAAGCAATGAAACCATCGGTTTGCTTGCGTCCCTCACCACCTAAGAAAGGAGCAAAAAATCTTATCTCTTGATTTCTTCCATGACGTAAGCCTCAATCACATCATCAGTCTTGATATCATTGTAGCCATCAATCATCAATCCACCTTCACGACCGTTTGTAACTTCTTTCACGTCGTCTTTGTAGTGTTTCAAGCTTGCGAGTTCGCCGTCATAGATAACAACACCATCACGAATAACACGGACTTTAGAGTCACGGGTAACCTTACCGTTGATAACCATGAATCCACCGATAGTTCCCACTTTAGACACCTTGAAGGTTTCACGAATAACTGCTTCACCGATAACTTTTTCTTCGAATTCTGGATCAAGCATCCCTTTCATAGCTTCTTCCATCTCTTCGATAACCTTGTAGATAATGCTGTGGAGACGGATTTCAACATCGTCAGCTTCTGCTTGTTGACGAGCTTGTGGTGTAGGGCGTACGTTGAAACCAACGATAAAGGCATTTGAAGCTTCGGCAAGGGTCACATCTGATTCGTTGATAGCACCGACCGCAGAGTGAACGATGGTAACTTTGACACCTTCCACGTCGATCTTTTGAAGTGAGGCAGAAAGGGCTTCAACAGAACCTTGTACGTCGGCCTTGATGATAACGTTAACTGACTTGAGTTCTCCAGCTTTAAGCGTATCAAAGAGGTTTTCAAGGCTGACACGTTGGGTAGCTTGACGTTGTTTCATGAGGGCACGTTTGGCACGTTCTTCACCTGCTGCACGCGCAGATTTTTCATCTTCGTAAACAGCAAAGTGGTCACCTGCCATTGGCGCTTCGTTCAAACCTGTGATTGAAACTGGTGTTGATGGTCCAGCAACTTTAACACGACGACCAAGGTCGTTGGTCATAGCACGGACACGACCGAAGGTATTTCCGACAACGATTGGGTCTTGGACATTCAAGGTACCTTGTTGAACAAGAAGGGTTGCGACCGCACCTTTTCCTTTATCCAAGCGAGCTTCAATAACTGTACCGATCGCACGAACTGTTGGGTCTGCTTTGAGTTCTTGGATTTCAGCCACAAGAAGGACTGTTTCCAACAATTCTTCGATGTTTTGGTTGAATTTAGCTGAGATTTCAACAAATTCAGAATCTCCACCCCAAGCAGTTGACATAACACCATGCTCTGCCAATTCACCGATAACGCGTTCTGGGTTAGCACCTGGTTTATCAATCTTGTTGATAGCTACGATGATTGGAACGTTGGCCGCTTTTGAGTGGTTGATAGCTTCAATTGTCTGAGGCATAACCCCGTCATCTGCCGCTACGACCAAGATAGTAATATCGGTAACAGATGCACCACGCGCACGCATCGATGTAAAGGCCGCGTGTCCAGGTGTATCAAGGAAGGTAATCTTCTTGCCATTTTCAACGATTTGGTAGGCACCGATATGTTGCGTGATACCACCCGCTTCACCTGTCGCAACACGAGAATTACGAAGAGTATCTAGAAGTGTTGTTTTACCATGGTCAACGTGTCCCATGATGGTTACAACTGGTGGACGCTCAACCAATTCATCTTCATTGAGATAACCATCTTCGACAAAGAAACGTTCGATGTCGGCATTATCCACTTCAACCTTTTGTTTGGCTTCGATACCGTAATCCACCATGAGGAGTTCAATTGTTTCCCCATCCAAAGATTGGTTTTGTGTGGCCATGACACCCATCATAAAGAGTTTCTTAACGATTTCAGCTGGTTCACGTTTGATACGTTTTGCGATTTCCGCAACCGTCATACCATCTGTATACTCAAATTCTGTTGGCAATTCATGGAATTTACGCTCCGTAACAGGTTTTGGAGTCTGATTACGGTTGTTCTTGTTATTGCCTTTTTTGTTCTTTTTGTTGTTATTCCAGTTACTATTCTTTTGATTTCTCACTTGATTTTGACTACTTCGATTCTTTTGTTGTTTTCTAGGACCATCTTCTTCGTGATCATAATCGTCACGATTTTTGTCTGGTCGAGCTTGTTTTTTACGACGTGTATCCACTGCAGGTTCTTTTTTCTCAGGGACGACTTCAACCACTGCTTGAACTTGCTGTGCTTGTTGCGCTTGTTCAGCTAACTTAGCCGCTTCTTCAAAGATTTCCTCTGGTTCCTTGCGTTTGTTAGCTTGAGCCAAGGCTTCTTTAGCAGCCTGATACTGCTTGAAGCGTTCCTCACTTGAACGTGCATATTCAGCATTTTGCTCTGCTTTTAGGGCTGCTGCACGGGCTTTAAAGTCAACACGTGGAGCCGCTTGATTTGGACGTTTGTCCTCTTGCTGACGGCGCTCATTTCTACGATTTTGCTGACCTTGCTGTTTCTTAGCTTGGTCATTAAAGCGACGATTGTCGCGGTTGCCTTGAGCTTGTTTCCCACCATTACGACCGTCGTTTTTCTGACGGTTTCCGTTTTGTTGTTGATCACGGTTATTGCCCTTATTTTGCTTGCGTCGTTCTGCCTGCTCTTTGGCACGTGCTTCACGCTCAGCCTTGAAATTACGACTTTGCGGTTTAGCCGCTACTTTTTCTGTTTTCGGAGCGACTGGCTCAGCTGGTTTTGCCTCTTCCTTAGCTACAGCTGGTTTAGCTGGCTCAGATTTTTCGGCTTTCTTTTCTGCACTTGATTTTGGGGCTGCAGGTTTTGCTTCTGATTTCGGAGCAACTACAGACTTAAAGCTGGCAGCGATTTTTGCAGCGACAGCTTCTTCCACACTCGATGAGTGGCTTTTCACATCCAAGCCCAACTCTTTTGCACGCGCTACAACTTCTTTGCTTTCTTTTCCAAGCTCTTTTGCGATTTCGTACAATCTTTTCTTAGACAAATCATGTCCTCCTCTTCTATTCCATAAGAGACCTCATTTTCTTTGTAAATCCAGCATCTGTCACAGCCAAAACCTTTCTCGATTTCCCGACTGCTATGCTTAATTCCAGTGTTGAAAACACGGTTACAATTTCCACTTGATAATAATGACTTTTATCTTGAATCTTCTTGGTCAGATTGGGTCCAGCATCATGTGCTAGAAAGACCAACTTGGCCTTGCCGTCTTGAATGGCCTTGACCACCAATTCTTCACCCGATATAATCCGCCCTGCTCGCTGAGCAAGTCCCAAGAGATTGCTTATCTTTTGCTTATTCAAGTCCTAACTCTCTTCTTTTCACTTTGTGATCCACATAAGCGATCAACTCGTCATAAAAGCTTTCTTCCACTTCCATGCTAAAGCTGCGGTTAAAGACCTTCTTCTTTTTCGCCTCTAGGGCTTCTGCATTGTCTAGCTTGATATAAGCGCCGCGGCCATTGGCCTTGCCTGTCGGATCGATAAAGACTTGTCCTTCCTTGTTTTTGACAATGCGGAGCAAATCCCGCTTATCAATCACTTCATTGGACACAACAGACTTGCGCAAAGGGATTTTTCTCGTTTTCATCTTCCCCTCCTCTAGCAGCTTTTATTCTTCTACAGTATCGTTTTCTGCTTCCAACTCTACCGAATCAGCTTCTTCCATGGCTTCAAATTCGCTAGCAGACTTGATATCGATACGATAACCAGTCAAGTGAGCCGCCAATCGAACGTTTTGCCCACGACGACCGATGGCAAGAGAAAGCTTGTTATCTGGTACAACCACCAAGGCACGTTTGCTGTCGTTTTCGTCAAAGATAACTTGGTCAACTTCAGCAGGAGCGATGGCATTGTAGATAAATTCAGCTGGATCTGCTACCCACTCGATAACATCGATATTTTCTTCGATTGGCACCATACGGTCATTCTTAGCGTCATAGCGAGCTGGGTGGAATTTGCTAGTAATCTTCTTGATATTAGCACCACCACGTCCAACGATTGTACCGATAGCATCCACGTTTGGATTGTGGCTACGAACGGCAACCTTGGTACGGTCACCAGCTTCACGAGCCACGCTCATGATTTCAACCGTTCCGTCATAAACTTCTGGAATTTCTTGCTCCATCAAACGTTTGATCATTTCTGGATGGCTACGGCTAACAAAGACGTTGACGCCACGAGGGTTATCTTCAACCTTGTAGACATACACTTCGATACGATCATGAGAAGCAAAAACTTCTCCAGGAATTTGGTCTTGTTTTGACAATTGGGCTTCGATGCTACCAAGGTTGACATAGATAAAGCGGTTGTCAAAGCGTTCTACTGTACCTGACATGATTTCTTGCTCATGCTCTTTGTAAGTATTGTAAGTGATGGCACGTGTTTGCTTGCGCATTTTTTCCATGATGGTTTGTTTGGCAGATTGGGCTGCTACACGACCAAACTCAGCAGGTGCTTCTTCAAACTTGATCTTGTCGCCAAGTTCATAAGCTGAATTGATAGCAAGAGCATCTTTCAAGCTGATTTCCAAACGGCTATCAAATACTTCATCAACCACTTCACGAACAGTATAAACTGTAAAGTCACCTGTTTTTTCGTTGAAATCAATAGCTACGCTATCAGATTGACCATAGCGTCTGCGATAAGCGGAACGAAGCGACTCTACTACTGCGTCGATGATGTCTTCTTTTTTGATTCCCTTGTCTTCTTCCAAAATGCGGAAGGCCTCTAGCATTTCTTTACTCATGTTTTCTTCACTTTTGAATCCTCAAAAGCTATCCTTTCTTTTTCTATAATTTAACTGCTAAACGTGCTTTTGATACTAAACTGTATGGAATTTGGACAGTTTTCTTACGCGTCTTGTCCATATATTCCATGGTCAACTCGTCCTCTTCGAAGGCCAACAAGGTTCCTTCAAAGACCTTTTGCTTATCGATGGCTTGGTAGAGCCCGACATGGATGTATTTCCCAACCGCTCCAGCGACGGCATCCTTGGTTTTCAAAGGACGTTCCAAGCCTGGACTGGTAATTTCTAGGAAATATTGTTCTGGGAAGGGATCTGGCTTGATGGTGTCTAGGACAGGACTGATCATTTCTGTCAAGTCCGCCGTGTCGTTCAAGGTAATTCCTTCAGGTTTATCTACAAAAATACTGAGAACCATGTCACTGCCAATCTTTCCATACTCGATATCCACAAGTTCGAAAGGTGCTTGGATGACAGGTTCTACAACTTCTCTGACTAATTCTACGATTGTTGCGATTGCGTCCACCTCCTCATAAGCAAGAGGCGAAGATATTTCCCCGCCTCTCTTTCTCATATTCTTACCCTTAGTATATCACATTTGCTAACTTATGTAAAGCAAAAGCACTTATACAGCCTGATTTCAGGCTATTTCTTAAAATTCTGCCTCAACACGGTAGATAACTTGCCCCTTGTTGGAGAATTTTTGCTCGTATTCTGTCATGACATTGCCTTCAAAATCACTAGCATGTAAGTCTAGCCAGACGCCGTTGAGCTTCATGCCATACTGAGAAAAGCTCACTAGGCTGTACTCAAACAAGCCACGGTTATCCGTCTTGAAATGAATTTCTCCATTTTCAGGCAAGATACGTTTGAAGGTATCCAAGAAGGTCTTGTAGGTCAAACGGCGCTTTTCATGGCGTTTTTTCGGCCATGGATCTGAAAAGTTCAGATACAAGCGATCAATTTCGCCATCTTCAAAGTAGTCAGTCAAGTCAGAACCATCTACCCACAAGAGCTTGATATTAGGTACTCCAACTTCAAGCACCTTGTCCAAAGCGTAGCTCAAAACAGACTTTTGAATATCAATCCCGATATAGTTGATGTCAGGATTTTGCTTGGCCATACCTGAAACAAAGGCACCCTTTCCACTTCCAACTTCCACATGAATGGGATTGTCATTGCCAAATAAGTCCCGCCATTTCCCCTTGGCTTCTAAGGGATTGAGGACCACATACTGGGGATTTGCCTCTAGTAATTCTGTCGCCCCTTTACGATTTCTAACTCTCATCTTCTCTTTCCATACTTGTCTCGGAAGTGACGCAAGCCATGGATCTCCCGATTGACATTTTCTAAATCTTGGTTCATATAATACTTGGAAATCTGGCTCAAGTAAGACAGTTGACCATACCAGTACAATTTACTTAATACCGTTTGATTGTACTTATAGCCGTAGTAGGTCAACCATTCCTTCCACTGATGTTCTGGAATATAATGGCAGAGCATATGGGCCACATCAAACATGCGGTCAGTCAAGCGAACCGAATCCCAATCCACCAAATAAATCAAGCCACTGTCTGTCTCAATCCAATTACTATGTCGTACATCTCCATGGACAATGGTCGCATGGTCCTCTCTAAATCCTGGAATAGTCTGACGTAAATCAGCCATCACTTCACTGATAAAATGATTTTTACGCAAAGCATCTGGAGCCGTTTCCTGCCAAGACTGCAGTAAATCTACAGGTGTTTCCATGGCATACCCCAAACGACTCAACTGTGTCATCAACGGACGTGAGCGATGAAGGCGGGTTAAAATATTGACGATTTGCTTACGATTCATATCATAGGGGGTCAATATCTTGCCAGTCAACCATTCTTGAGCACACATATCACGCCCATCTGCCAAACGGCGACTCCATAATAATTGTGGAGCAATTTGTTCTCTAGCTAGACCAGGTAGGATTGGAGAGGTGTTCATTTTTACAAAGATACGCTTCCCATCAGGATAGCTACCCATATAAGCCTTGCCACTTTTCCCAGGTATGGGAGTCAGTGTTAGCTCATTATCACCCAAATCCATTTCTTTCCTCCGTATAAAGTTTCCTTACTATTCTACTAGTTTTTGGCCTATTCGTCAACCGCTCCACACCCGATTCTCAAAGAAAAGCCTCTGGATTGGCTTGGGTATCATTATAGAAAGAAAAAGGCAAGCACCATCTTCTGCTTACCTTTTCATGATTTTTATAAATAATATAAGAGTGGCCAAGCATTATAAAACATGTGGACTAGAGTAGAAACCCATAGGTTTTGGCTCTTTTTATAAGCAAAGCCCAGCAACAAGCCCCCAAGTAGATAAAAAATAAACGAAGGGACATTAGAAGGTCCATGCATGAAAGAAAAGAGAGAGGAAGTTAGCACAAGCCCTAACCAAGAATTGTCAAAAACCGCACCTTGAAGAAGTCCTCTGAAAATGAGTTCCTCCTGGATGGGGCCAAAAACTGAGGAAGTCAAAATCAAAGACAGAGAAATTCCTCTGCTGACTTCCGCCAAGTGTTGAACTCCCGCGCCAGAAGAAACAGCGAAGAAATGAATATAAACCAGCGTCTCAAGCACACTTAGAAGAAAGATTGTAATGAAAAGCAAAAATTCTTTCTTGCTTAACATCCCAAAAGAAATCATTTCAAACTGTCTAGCATAAGCAACACTCAGAGAGGTTACTAGAAGACTTACAATAATCAGTGCAGGCTCATTTTGAAAAAAATCCCCATGGTTAATCGTATAAGGAACTGTAATGACAATTATTAGTACTAAAAATCCAAAACAAAAGGCATGAAATTTATCAAAAAACTCCATAAAACTATCCTCCTCACCAAACAGACTTCCTACGCGTCATCCTTTAGCTTTAGTCTTTCCAAAACAAACCATTTTATACTCTTCGAAAATCAAATTCAAACCACGTCAACGTCGCCTTGCCGTAC
>NZ_JVRR01000031.1 GCF_001070715.1 Streptococcus pseudopneumoniae | reverse complement strand
CAGCTCAAAACACTGTTTTGAGGTTGTGGATAGAACTGACGAAGTCAGTACCCATACATACGGCAAAGCGAAGCTGACGTGGTTTGAAAAGATTTTCGAAGTGTATTAACTATGTTCTGTGATAAATTTATAGGCTTCTTGACCAGCGATGGCTCCATCTCCAACTGCTGTTGTTACTTGGCGAAGGTCTTTCAAGCGAACATCTCCAACTGCAAAGATACCATCAACTACAGTTTTCATGTGGTTATCTGTCACAATCCATCCAGCCTGATCTTGGATATTCAATTCTTTAACAAAATCACTAAGAGGGTCTAAGCCAACATAGATAAAGACGCCACCGAAGGCTTGTTCTGTCACTTGACCTGTTTTCACATTTTCAAATACGACAGATTCTACTCGGTTTTCACCCTTGATTTCCTTGACTACAGAATCCCAGATAAAGCTGATTTTCTCATTCGCAAAGGCGCGGTCTTGTAAAACTTTTTGGGCACGAAGTTGGTCACGACGGTGAACAATGGTAACAGTCTTAGCAAAACGAGTCAAGAAGAGTGCTTCTTCAACAGCTGAATCTCCACCACCGACTACCAACAAATCTTGGTCACGGAAGAAGGCACCATCACACACGGCACAGTAGGAAACACCACGACTGTTCAGTTCTTCTTCTCCAGGCACTCCCAAAGGACGGTGTTTAGAACCAGTCGCTACGATAACTGTACGAGTTTCATATGTTTGGTCATCGGTCATCACTGTTTTAAAATCACCATGGTCTTCTATATTTTCAACATAACCATAAATGTGCTCAACACCGAGATTTTCAAGTGGTTCAAACATCTTTTCAGCCAATTCAGGCCCACTAATATTAGCGTATCCAGGGTAATTTTCAATATCCGATGTATTATTCATCTGACCACCTGGCAGACCACCTTCAATCAAGGCTACTTTTAGATTGCTTCGAGCAGCATACAAGGCTGCAGTCATCCCTGCAGGTCCAGCACCGATAATAATAGTATCGTACATATAGATTCCTTCTTTCTTGTTGTAACTATTTTTATTCTAACTCTTTCTTGTCAATCAAGCAAGGATTATGCCTTGAAAACAAGAATTAAACTCATAACCGCAAAGGATAATACTGGAACAACCAAGATCCCAATCATAATCATATCATAGAGATGGGCTTGGCGAGCCTTGGCTGTCTTATCAACTCCCGACATGGCTCTCAGTCCAATCCAAATCCCTAAAAAAATCAGGACGAGGATGGTGGTCAAGATCAAACTCTCGAAATATAAAGAAAATAGTTGCAGTAGCATGATTTCTCTCATTTCTATCTTTTTTAAAGAGTAAACTCAGCTAGTCCAGCTAACTGAGTTTTCCTTTATCTATTATATCAAATATAAGTCCGTTTGTAACTAGCGAAGAATTCTTTTGTCCGCTCTTCTTTAGGATGGTGGATAATCTCATCCGGAGTGCCAGACTCGATGATTTTCCCCTTATCTAGGAAGAGAATCTTATCCGCAACTTGAGCTACAAAGGACATGTCATGACTGACCAAAATCATGGTCTGACCTGACTTAGCAGCATCTGCAATAGACTTTTCTACTTCACCGACTAATTCTGGGTCAAGGGCTGAAGTTGGTTCGTCTAAGAGCAAGACATCTGGTTTCATAGCGAGAGCACGCGCCAAGGCAACACGTTGCTTTTGTCCACCTGATAAATGACGAGGGTAATGATTCTCACGATCAGAAAGTCCAACCTTAGCCAACTCTTCCTTGGCAATCTTGGTCGCTTCTTGGTCAGATAATTTCTTGACAACAAGCAAGCCTTCTTTCACATTATCAAGTGCCGTGCGGCGCTCAAACAAATTAAACTGCTGGAAAACCATAGACAGCTTACGGCGTAGGGCAAGGATTTCTTCTTGAGTGATTTTGGAAAAATCAACTGAAAAATCATCAATCTGAATAGAGCCACTGTCAGGTGTTTCAAGATAATTGAGACTGCGAAGGAAAGTTGATTTTCCAGCTCCTGAAGAACCAATCAAGGCTACAACTTCCCCTTTCTGGATATCCAAGTCCAGATGATCCAAGACAGTCTGTCCTGAAAAGGATTTGCTTAAATTCGAAATCTTAATCATTAACGAAGGTCTCCTTTCACATCTGTTTGCACTGTATCAGGTGCAGAAATAGCCATTTTTCTCTCGATGAAACGACCAAGGCTTTCAATTCCGATATTGACTACCCAATAAACAAGGGCAACGGAGATAAAGCGTTCAAAATAGCGGTAATCAGCTCCACCCAAAATCTGAGCTTGGGCAAAGACTTCCACAACGCCCGCACTGAAGGCTAGGGAAGTTCCCTTGGTCAAGCCGATTAGGGAATTGATTAAGGTTGGAGTCGCCACAACTGCTGCATTTGGAATAATCACTCGACGATAAACTTGTGCTCGGGTCATGCCCAGACTGCGTGCCGCCTCAATCTCACCAGGATTAACTGAGAGAATGGCTGCACGAATGGTTTCACTAGCATAAGCTGCCTCATTAAAGGCAAAGGCGACAATCGCAAAAGCAGCAGCTGGAATCGCATTGATATTGAGACCAGTTCCCCATTGCTGATTGAGGGCTTTCAAAGCCAAAGGAATTCCGTAGTAGGTCAACATGAGTTGCACTAAAATCGGTGTCCCTTTTAAGAAACTAACAAAGAAGGCCTGCAAGGGATATAAAATTTTGACACGATTGATTTTCACAATGGCAAAAAGAAGTGCCAAAACCAAGCCAAAAAGGGCACCACCAATTGTCAACATAATCGTTGTTGGAAGTTGTTGGACAATTCTTGGAATTCCATCAAAGACCGAACGCAGGCTAAAAAGTTTGCCATCCGGAATCAATTGCATCAAGTTTTGGTACCAATCTGATGCTAAAATCGTTGTAACATTCATAAAAACATCCTCTCCTGATAATGATTCATTCTACCATACTTCTGCCGTCAATGAAATTATTTGCTACGGTCAGATACAGACTTTGTCTACCTACTAGTTTATCATACTTTGAAACAGGGAGGCTATATATTTTATCTATCAAAGAGATAGATAAAAACTATTTCAATCCCAATTCTTCATAAGCTTTTCGATAACCGATTTGCTTAACAGTTCCATTTTCTACTAAAATGGGCCGTTTTAACAACATCCCGTCGCTTGCTAGTAACTCAGCTGCTTCTTGGTTTGACAGGCTTCCTACCTTATCTTTCAGCCCTAATTCACGGTATTTGATTCCACTAGTGTTGAAAAATTGCTTCAACTCGAACCCTGAGGTTTCTAGCCAGTTTAAAATCACTTCTTGGCTGGGTGTTTCTTCCACGATATGGACGGCTTTATAGTCCACACCGAGTTGGTTTAATTCTTGTTTTGCTTTTTTACAAGTTGAGCATTTTGGGTATTCGATAAATTCTAACATGTCTTTCACTTTCTATTATTTCTATCTTTAAAATCTACGCCTTCATGCTCCAAGAGCCAGGCTTTCTTTTCCACTCCTGCAGCATAACCTGTCAGACGCTTGCCTGCTCCCAGCACCCGATGACAAGGTACTAGGATAGACCAAGGATTACGCCCCACTGCTCCACCAATTGCTTGAGCAGAAGCCACTTGCAGGTCTTGGGCTATTTGTCCATAGGTCACTGTCTGACCATAAGGAATTTCCTGTAAATAGGACCAAACTCTCTTTTCAAAATCTGTTCCGATTGGAGCCAAGGGCAAGTTGGATAAATCCTGAGGCTTGCCTTTAAAGTAAGCATCTAAGCAAGTAATAACTGGGTCTAAAATGGGATGACTAACAACTTCTTCTATTATTTCATACCCTAGTCCCCTCTCAAAATGCTTCTGCTCCTGCACCCAAATGCCATACAGATATTGCTCGTCGGCAACCAAAGACAAGGTTCCTATTGGCGAAAAGTAGAGCATTTTTACATACTTCTTTTGCATTATTTCTTCAATTTTTGATAGGCCAAGCGTTCGCCATCAACTGGAACCTTACCAACCTGTTTAAATCCGAGTTTTTCAAAAATATGTTGCATAGCTTTGTTTTCTGCATGCGTATCTGAACGAAAATCAAGATAATCAAATCCTTCAATTAAGCCCTCTAAGAAGGTTTGAGCAACTCCTTGTCCCTGCACATCTGCTGCCACAGCGATACGGTGAAAGACTAGGTACTCTGACTCCCCAGCTTGCCAGTTGCCTTCATAAATGGCTTCATAGGCTGCCTCTGGACTCTTGGTCACAGCAGCATAGGCTAGCAGTTCTCCCTCTTCCAAGGCTACATAGGCTTGACCTGAGATAATATCCTCAATAATAATATCAGCATTTGGATAACCATTTTGCCACTGGTCACTACCAGAATCCGCTAAACATTTTTTAGCATCCTCCATCACCTGCATGATGGCATCTACTTCATTTGGAAAAGCTAAACGAATCTCCATCTTTTCTCCTCATTTCTGACTAGTTTCTCCCATCATAGCATAATTTATGTCTTTCTACAAGCAGTTAAAACTTGACTTTCTATTTTTATTATTTTATAATCTAGTTATTAAAACTAGATAAAACGGAGTTGAAAATGAAAACTACCTTTCCCTACCCAAAATGGGCAGAAATTCCAAACATTGACCTCTATCTGGACCAGGTTTTGCTCTATGTCAATCAGGTCTGCGCCCCTATCTCTCCTGATAAAGACAAGGGCCTGACAGCATCCATGGTCAACAATTATGTGAAACATGGTTACCTAACAAAGCCTGACAAGAAAAAATACCAACGCCAACAAATTGCCCGTTTGATTGCTATCACAACCCTCAAGTCTGTCTTTTCTATTCAAGAAATAGCCCAGACACTGAATACTCTCCAAAGTCAAGCCAGTTCAGACCAACTCTACGATGCTTTTGTGGACTACATGAACCAAGGAATTGACCCAGCTAACCCTATTATCCAAACCAGCTGCCAAACCGTTAAGCTCTATCATCAAACCCTAGACTTAATCCATCATACTGAAGAGGAGGAAATCTAATGAATACTAGTCTTAAACTCAGTAAACAACTTAGTTTTGGAGAGGAGATTGCTAATAGCGTGACCCATGCTGTGGGTGCAGTCATCATGCTCATCTTACTCCCCATTTCATCAACCTATAGTTATGAGACACACGGATTTTTATCCTCTATCGGCGTTTCCATTTTCGTTATCAGTCTCTTTCTCATGTTTTTATCATCCACCATTTACCACTCTATGGCCTATGGTTCAACCCACAAATATGTCTTGAGAATCATTGACCATTCTATGATTTACGTTGCCATTGCTGGCTCATACACGCCCGTCGTCTTGACCTTAATGAATAACTGGTTTGGCTATCTGATTATTGCCATCCAATGGGGAACGACCATCTTTGGTATTCTCTATAAAATCTTTGCTAAAAAGGTCAATGAGAAATTTAGCCTAGCTCTTTACCTGATTATGGGCTGGTTGGTTCTAGCTATCATTCCTGCTATTATCAGTCAAACGACGCCAATTTTCTGGAGTCTCATGGTAACTGGCGGACTCTCTTATACAGTTGGAGCTGGATTTTACGCCAAGAAAAAACCTTATTTCCACATGATTTGGCATCTCTTTATCCTAGCTGCGTCCGCACTCCAATACATCGCTATTGTTTATTACATGTAAAAAAGTTGAGAAATTCAGTCTCAACTTTTTTCTTTACACATTCCGATAAAGTACTGGTGCAAGCGCACATCATCAGTCAATTCTGGATGAAAAGAAGTTACCAACATATTTTTTTCTTGGGCTGCAACGATTTGATTATCAACTGTTGCTAGAATTTCTACATCTTCTCCAACACTGCTGATAATTGGACCACGAATAAAGGTCATTGGAATCTGACCGATTCCCTTACATTCTGCTTCCGTGTAGAAACTTCCTAATTGGCGCCCATAGGCATTTCGCTCGACCACCATATCCATAGTTCCTAGATGACTCTCTTCCTGAGAAGTAATTTCCTTAGCCAGCAAAATTAAACCCGCACAGGTCCCAAACACTGGTAATCCAGATAGAATGGTTTCTCGAATAGGAATCAGCATGTTCTGATCACGTAAGAGCTTGCCCATAGTTGTAGACTCACCACCAGGCAAAATCAAACCCGACAAGTCAGTCTGATCTTGCTGAAAATCCTCTAAATTTCTGATTTCAACACTCTCGACACCTAATTGCTCTAGTACTTTTGCATGCTCTGCAAAGGCACCTTGCAAGGCCAATATTCCGATTTTCATCTATTTTCCTCGCTCAGCCATGAGAATTTGGATTTCATTTTCATTAATACCAACCATGGCTTCTCCTAGATCTTCAGAGATTTGAGCTAGGATTTGAGGATTACGGAAATTAGTCACAGCCTTAACAATGGCGCTCGCTCGTCTAACAGGATCTCCTGACTTGAAAATACCTGAACCGACAAAGACACCCTCTGCCCCTAATTGCATCATAAGTGCAGCATCTGCTGGCGTTGCAACGCCTCCAGCTGCGAAGTTTACAACTGGCAATTTCCCATGTTCATGGACATATTGAACCAATTCTACAGGGACTTGCAAGTCCTTAGCAGCAACATAAAGTTCGTCCTCACGCAGGTTTTGAATACGGCGAATTTCCTGATTCATCATACGCATATGTCGAACAGCTTGAACAATATCCCCCGTACCCGGTTCTCCTTTTGTACGAATCATAGAAGCACCTTCAGCGATACGACGCAAGGCTTCCCCCAAGTCCTTAGCCCCACAGACAAAAGGAACTTGGAATTCTTTCTTGTCCACATGGAAACGGTCGTCAGCTGGAGATAAAACCTCACTCTCATCGATATAGTCAATCTCAATAGCCTCTAAAATTTGAGCTTCCACAAAATGCCCGATTCTGACCTTGGCCATTACTGGAATACTAACCGCTTCTTGGATTTCCTTAATCATCTTTGGATCACTCATGCGGGAAACTCCACCAGCCGCACGAATATCAGCCGGAATCCGCTCCAAGGCCATCACAGCTGCCGCACCAGCAGCCTCTGCAATACGGGCCTGTTCAGGATTTTGCACATCCATGATAACCCCACCCTTGAGCATCTGTGCCAAGTTTTTATTTAATTCATAACGATTTTCAGTCATTTGTTTTATCCTCATCATTTGTATTGGTAGCTACCATTTCATTTTAAGTTAGATTAGAATGAATCACAAGATAAAAAAAATGTAATTGTATGGGTACAGATTGATTAAAAAACTATCTGACCATAACTTAAGGCCAGATAGTTCATCAAATTTTATTTTTCAGCTGTAAGTGCAGCCATTGTGATGTAGTTGTATGGTTTGTTGAAGTGTGGCAAGAAGAAGAGATCTGTCAAGGCCAATTTATCAATTGTTACATGCTCTTGGATAGCAAGTGAGAACATGTGGATTCCCATGCTGATTGCAGAATCGTGTGAAACCATTTGTGCACCAAGAATTTCACGGCTATCTTTGTCAAAGACAATCTTGATGGCAACTTCATGGTTGTCATGTTTCATAAATTCTGGTTTTTGAAGATCGTTAAAGCCTGTTTCAGTTGCATTGTAACCAGCAGCTTTAGCTTTTTCAAGAGTCAAACCAGTTGAAACCATGTGAAGTCCGTAAATTGAGATACCGTTTGATCCTTGCACACCGATTCCTTCCAATTCATGTCCACAAGCGTTGTAGGCACCAACGATACCAGTACGAACTGCGTTTGAAGCAAGGGCGATGTAGCTTGTGTCTTTACGAGCATTGTCATAAACAGTCGCACAGTCACCAACGGCAAATACACCTGGAAGTGAAGTTTCTTGTTTCTTGTCTACAAGGAAGGCACCGTTACGGAAGAGTTCAATCTTACCATCAGCAAGGGCTGTATTTGGACGGAAACCAACTGCAAGGATAACCATATCCACATCGAAAGTTTCTTTATCAGTAATCAAGCGTTCAACTTTACCGTCACCTTCGATTGCTTTAACAGTTTGACCAAGAGCCAAGCGGATGTTGTGGTCTTCCAAGTTCTTGGCCATCATTTGTGTGAAGTCTTTATCATAGTAACCGTTCAAGACAGTATCTACGATATCAACAAGGACAACTTCTTTTCCAAGACGTTCAAAGGCTTCAGCAAGTTCAACACCGATGTAACCACCACCAACAACGGCGATACGGTCAAGGTGTTGGCTCTTATCAGCAAGTTTATTGATAACTTCTTCAGCGTTTTGGTACAACTTAACAAATTGAACATTCTCAAGAGTTGCTTTAAATTCGCGGTTTCCTTTAATAATTTCAACACCTTCGATTGGTGGCAAGATTGGTGTAGAACCTGTAGCGAAAATCAATTTTTCGTATGATTCTTTGTGCTCTTTTCCTTCAACTTCTGCTGTAACAACTTTGTTATCATAGTCGATTGAAAGAACTGGTGAGTTCATATAGACTTTAGCACCTTTAGCTTCCAATTTTTCTTTATCAGAATAGAACAAGCCTTCAGCACCGTCAATTTGTTCCCCAATCCAAAGAGCCATTCCACATCCTAGGAAAGAGATGTTAGAGTTTTGGTCGAATACAACGATTTCGTTCTCATTTCCAAAATTATCCAACATGGTATTGATACATGCTGTACCAGCGTGGTTCGCACCGACTACAACGATTTTACTCATAAAAAATTTCCTGCCTTCATTCTAAATTTACCTTACTAGTATACCATTTACTGTTAGCGTTTACAAGAGGTTTGCTATTATTTCATCATTTTTTATCAAAAATAATCCCCCATTTATCCTGATTTCAAGCCTAATGAATTTTTGTGAGCATGTTTCTTGACTTTTTCCAAATTTCATTTGTGGAAAATCTAACTTTATGGTATTCTAATAACATGAAAATAAAATGTAAGGGCTTCAATTTAGATAATTATTTGATATTACAACTTATTTTCTATAAGAGAAAGGAGTTGGTAGCTTGCCTCTTCGTTCACAT
>NZ_JVRR01000030.1 GCF_001070715.1 Streptococcus pseudopneumoniae | reverse complement strand
GCTTCGACAAGAGTTTGTTCGTATTGTTTTTGAGCTTGTTTAGCGAGGTAAAAGATCTTCTTATAGCCACAGTTTTGTCTTCTTTTAGGGCAACCATTACAGACAAAGGGAGCTTTTTCGAGTAGAGGGCAAGGAAGGTTATGGCATGTAGACTCTCGGACCTGTCTGTTTCGTTTGACTTCTTTGGAAACAGTAGTTGGGTCTTTTAGAAT
>NZ_JVRR01000029.1 GCF_001070715.1 Streptococcus pseudopneumoniae | reverse complement strand
ACTAACTTCCACTTGGATTAGCGGTGGAACTTAGTTTGGGAATTTAGCCCCTTAGTTCTAAAAGGTCTATAATGAAGTTAGCCATCTAGTACCCCAAAAACCGACTAGCTCTTATGAACTAGTCGGTTTCTCATCAATGCGCCAACATTTCTTGGGCAATTTCTTGACCAGATAGGTTATCTGGGTAGTAGGTTGGCCAGTTGGCCAGTTCTTCAAAGAGGGCTTCTTGGCTTGTGCCTCCAAAGAAGATATGGAAATGTTCTGCCTTAACTGGGGCGATATTGTGGTCACTAAATTGAACATACTTGAATTGTCCAGCGTCCGCATCTGTCGCTTCAAAGAGGAAGCGCACACCACGATTACCTTTCTTGTAAGTTAAGATTTTCTTACCAACATACTTATAAGTATATTTCTTGCTTTGTCCACCTTGAACAAATTCCATAGTATTATCAGTAATGTTAATCTTAGTCACATCTGTCTGATAGCCTTTTGTATAGTAGGCCTTGTACTCAGCCTGAGTCATCTTACCTGTCAACTTAGCCTTGTAGTCAAAGACTTGATCAAACGTGCCATCTTCAAGGAAAGGATAAACTGATTGCCAGTTACCTGCATAGTCACTCAAGGTGCGGTCCTTGACGTCTGCATCCTCAAAGTAACCATTTTGAACTGTCTTCGTATCCTCTGCCTTTTCAGGTTCGATAGCTGGACCTTCTTGGTCTGTTGTTTGTTTTAAAGCTTTGAGGTTTTTCTCCATGATAGAGATGTAATTTTCTCCCGCCTTGGTGTCCTCTTCTGTTAGACTTTCTAAAGGATTGAGGACATCAGTTTTGACACCTGCCTCTTTTGAAAGTGTGTTAGCAAGGGCTTGTGAAGCATTTTCTTCAAAGTAAATATAGGCGATTTTATTTTTCTTGACGTACTCTGTCAATTCTGCCAGACGAGCTGCTGATGGCTCTGCATCTGGAGAGAGGCCTGAGATTGCGACTTGTTTGAGTCCATAGTCCAAAGCAAGGTAGTTAAAAGCTGCGTGTTGAGTCACAAAGCTCTTTTGTTTGGCTTGAGACAAGCCTTCTGCATAAGCCTTATCCAAGGCTTGCAATTTTTCGATATAGGCAGCAGCATTCTTCTCAAAGGTCTCTTTTTTATCAGGATAATCTGCTGACAAGCTATCACGGATGTGCTCTACAAGTTTAATGGCACGAACTGGTGATAACCAAACATGGGGGTCAAACTCATGGTGATGACCTTCTTCTCCATGGTCATGGTCTCCCTCTTCTTCCTCGCCACCTGGCAAGAGCAACATATCGCCTGTCGCCTTGATGGTTTTGACCTTTTTCTTATCCAAGGTATCTAGCAATTTAGGTACCCATGTTTCCATGTTTTCATTTTCATAAACGAAGGTGTCTGCGTCTTGGATTTTGGCAACTGCCTTGGCAGACGGTTCGTATTCATGAGGTTCTGTACCAGCACCGATGAGGAGTTCTACATTAGCAGTATCTCCTGCAACTTGCTTGGTAAATTCATAGACAGGGTAAAAGGTTGTCACGATATTGAGTTTGCCATCTGCCTGTTTTTGATTGGAACAAGCCACTAAAAACAAGGCACATAGACTGGCTAGTAATAAGCTAATTTTTTTCATCTTAGTCTCCTATTTGATAAAACGTCTTACTAAACTAATTAGCAAGAAAACAGTTACAAAAATAATAGTAATACTTGCACTTGCAGGTGTTTCTGCATAGTAGGAAATGTAGAGTCCTGCCACCATTCCCAAAAAGCCAATAGCACTAGCAAGTAGCATAACCGATTTAAAGTTTTTCCCCAGACGCAGGGCAATACTAGCTGGCAAGACCATAATGGTCGATACCAGAAGAGCTCCTGCAGCAGGAATCATAAGGGCAATGGCCACCCCTGTCACCATGTTAAAAAGAATAGACATGGTACGAACGGGCAAGCCATCCACAAAGGCCGTATCCTCATCAAAGGTCAGAATATACATTGGACGAAGGAAGAGGAAGGTCAAAATCAAGACAACCGCCGCAATGACAAAGAGGGAAATAACCTGCTCTTCGCTGATAGTCACGATGGAACCAAAAAGATACTGGTCCAAACTCATAGAACTAGAACTTTTTCCCTTGCTCATGACAATCAGAGAAACAGCTAGACCTGTTGACATGAGGATAGCTGTCCCGATTTCCATAAAGCTCTTGTAAACCGTACGGAGATACTCCAGAAAGACCGCCGCAATCAAGACAATAGCAATCGTAGAAACAGTCGGAGAAATCCCTAGGACCAAACCAAAGGCTACACCCGAAAGCGAGACGTGGCTAAGAGTATCACTCATCAAACTCTGACGGCGCAAGATGAGGAAGGTTCCCAATACTGGCGAGAAAAGACTCATGGCAATAACGGCCAGAAAGGCACGCTGCATAAAGTCATAAGATAATAAACTAAGCATGACCCACCTCCTGATCATTCTCATGAACGTTGAAACAACGCCATGGCGAATCTTGGTTACGGACTAAATGAATATTGCGATCCGCATAGTCCTTAACTTCTTCAGGGTCATGGGTAATCATCAAAACAGCCTTGCCATGATGATGGGCGCTGTGGTGCATGAGTTCGTAAAATTCATTTTTACTTCCTGCATCCATCCCCGTTGTCGGCTCATCTAGGATAAACACATCTGGGTCCGAAGCAAACATACGCGCAATCACCGCTCGCTGCTTCTGTCCTCCAGATAGAGACCCTAAGCGTTTGTCTCGGTGTTCCCACATACCAACTGAGTCCAAACTAGCCTTGATATGCTCCTCATCATGAGCATTCAAACGACGGAACCAACCCTTTCGTGGATAGCGACCGGACTTGACAAATTCATAAACCGTACTTGGAAAACCAGCATTAAAACTGGCAATCTGTTGAGGAAGGTAGGCTATTCTCAATTTCTTACCCTGCGTATTTGTCTTTGAAATGGTCACCCTACCAATGCGTGGTTGGAGAATTCCAAGACTGGCCTTGATCAGTGTCGTCTTAGCTGCCCCATTTTCCCCAGTCAAGGTAACAAATTCCCCACTATCAACACTATAATTGATATGCTCAAGAACAGGCTCCTTATCATAATAGAAGGATAAATCCTCTACCGTAATATATCTCATTATTTGATTTCTCCTACTAAAGCAGTCAAAAACCGCTGAATCACTTTTTGTTCATTTGGAGTAAACTGAGTCGCCACTTGTTCGTAGGTTAAAAGTGTATGCTCATGGTGATGATGGTGCTCCTCAGCGATTGGACGAGCCAAATCAGTCAACTGATAAAAAATCACACGCGCATCTTTAGGATCCTTGGATGTTTCCAACATCCCTTCCTTGACCAAAGACTTAATGGCCTTGGTAACTGCCGCCTGACTGACATTGAGACGACGGGCCAATTCTGAATTTGTTAAAGATTCCTCTGACAAAAGCATGAGGATATGCTCCTGAGTATTGGTCAGAGCCACCTCACTAGTGCAATGACCTATTAGGATTTCATGCTGATTTTCAGCTCTTAAAATAACCTCATTTAAAAATGTGTCAATTTCCTGTGCAAGCTGTCTCATGTATTACTCCTTTCCCATCCCTTCTTCTCTATTTCTAAGAGAAAACCAATTTATTAACCGGTCATTTACTGGTTCATTATATCATAATCTAAAAAAGAGTCAAGAAAAAACGTGAAAATAGGCTTCATTCTTGAACTCTTCTGTCATTCATCTACTGAAATTCCTTGACATCTCCATCATAAGTCGCCCAATCTTTGCTGAAAAAGCGCTCATTCAGATGGTAAGTCGGAGCTGGTGTGGGATTGGATAGGAAAGGATCAACTGCCTTGTCAAAAGCCAACCAACCCAACCAACCAATATGAATTGTATCTTTTACAAAATAAGGTTCAGCACCATTTTTTGAAAAATCTGCTATATTGGTAAAACCTTGGCTTTCTAACTGATAACGAATCTTTTCAACTGCGTGTTGATACATATCTTGATTTAATCCTGTATAATCCATCCATTTTTTATTAACAGGTTGAATCACAAACAATACATTCACTTTTGAATTCGCAAATTGATTTAAGACCAATTGCAAGTCATTATATTCAGATGATTTTAGAAAATTATAATTTTTCTGATAATCCTTCCACTTTTTTAAATCTTTCTTTACTTGCGTATCATAGAAACGATTTTCCATCCCCATATCATTATTCGTGGTATTTGCTTCAGCATCTTTTACAGCGATTTCTCTCAATTTATCGTAGGAAAATTTATCTGGTAAATCTTTTAGATACTTCTCCACACGATCTCTATATTTTTCTCCATCATTCACTGACAATTGTCCAAATAGAAATGATTGTTTTTGGTTGAATCGTGCCAATGTATCTATGAGTGTCTGATCTATTTCTGAAAGTTGCTCACCCTCGGTTATTTTTTTGACTATGTCTCCCAATACTACATTAGGATACTTTTTCATTAAACGCGAAGCGGCGTAACGACTTGACACATCTCCAGACTGATTTTCCAAAAAAGCGCCCAATTGATCCGTATTAAAATACCTACGAAAAACTGCAGGTTCATACTCCGTTTCTGTAAACCACTGAGGAGAAATAACAAAAACAGCTTGTTTATTTTCTAGCTCTGGCAATATTTGCTGCATACCAAAGTACTGATTTAAAGAAGCTGCTCCTGCTTGTCCCAAAAAATAGGGTCTATAG
>NZ_JVRR01000028.1 GCF_001070715.1 Streptococcus pseudopneumoniae | reverse complement strand
CCTGCGGCTAGTTTCCTAGTTTGCTCTTTGATTTTCATTGAGTATAAAGTTCTTCCAGGACTTGCAGCCTTGACAGAAAAATAAGGTTTTATAACTAAATCAAAGAAGAGAGGGATGAAAGTTCCTCTTTTCTTTTGCTTAAAATAAAAACGCTTCCTCTTAACTATTCCTCATAAAATCAGCCAATTTATGATAAAATGGAAATAGAAAGTTGAGATTATGAGTTATTTTAAAAAATATAAATTCGATAAATCCCAGTTCAAACTTGGTATGCGAACCTTTAAAACAGGTATTGCTGTTTTTCTAGTTCTCTTGATTTTTGGCTTTTTTGGTTGGAAAGGTCTTCAAATCGGTGCTTTGACAGCCGTTTTTAGTCTGAGGGAGAGTTTTGATAAGAGTGTCCATTTTGGGACTTCGCGTATTCTAGGAAATAGTATCGGTGGCCTCTATGCCCTGGTCTTCTTCCTATTAAATACCTTTTTCCACGAAGCCTTTTGGGTGACCTTGGTAGTTGTTCCGATTTGTACCATGTTAACCATTATGACAAATGTAGCCATGAATAACAAAGCAGGGGTTATTGGTGGTGTAGCTGCTATGTTAATCATTACCCTATCGATTCCGAGTGGAGAGACGATTTTGTACGTGTTTGCGCGTGTATCAGAAACGTTCATGGGAGTTTTTGTCGCAATTCTAGTAAATTACGATATTGATCGTATTCGGCTCTTTTTAGAGAAAAAAGACAAATAATGTTACATTTTATAACATTATCAATTGACGTTTGTCTTTTTTTAGACTATAATAGACAGAAAGAAGGAAATTGTAAATGAAGGAAAAAGAATTTCGCCGAAATATGGCTGTTTTTCCTATCGGCAGTGTTATGAAGTTGACCGATCTATCGGCGCGTCAGATTCGTTATTATGAAGATCAAGAGTTGATTAAGCCTGATCGAAACGAAGGGAACCGTCGCATGTATTCTTTGAATGATATGGATCGTCTGCTTGAAATCAAAGATTATATCTCTGAAGGTTATAATATCGCTGCCATTAAGAAAAAATATGCTGAACGTGAAGCGAAATCCAAAAAAGCGGTGAGTCAGACCGAAGTACGTCGTGCACTTCATAATGAACTCCTCCAACAGGGGCGCTTTGCTTCAGTACAGTCACCTTTTGGTCGCGGTTAGGCAACCGCAAGTAGTCATACATTAAGGAGAAAACTCATGCCAATCACAGCTGCAGATATTCGTCGTGAAGTCAAGGAAAAAAATGTTACCTTTATTCGTCTCATGTTTTCAGATATTTTGGGAACCATGAAAAACGTCGAAATTCCTGCTACAGATGAACAATTAGATAAGGTCTTGTCAAATAAGGCTATGTTTGATGGATCTTCTATTGAAGGTTTTGTACGTATCAATGAGTCAGATATGTACTTGTACCCAGACTTGGATACATGGACAGTCTTCCCTTGGGGAGATGAAAATGGAAGTGTTGCAGGTTTGATCTGTGATGTCTATACAACAGAAGGTGAACCATTTGCAGGGGACCCTCGTGGTAATTTGAAGCGTGCTCTTCGTCACATGGAAGAAGTAGGATTCAAATCCTTCAACCTTGGTCCAGAACCAGAATTCTTCCTATTCAAGCTCGATGAAAATGGGGACCCAACACTTGAAGTGAATGACAAGGGTGGCTACTTTGATTTGGCACCTACGGACCTTGCGGACAACACACGTCGTGAGATTGTCAATGTCTTGACCAAAATGGGATTTGAAGTAGAAGCCAGTCACCACGAGGTTGCGGTTGGACAACACGAGATTGACTTTAAGTACGATGAAGTTCTCCGTGCCTGTGATAAGATTCAAATCTTTAAACTTGTTGTTAAAACCATTGCTCGTAAACACGGACTTTACGCAACCTTTATGGCTAAACCAAAATTTGGTATTGCCGGATCAGGTATGCACTGTAATATGTCCTTGTTTGATGCAGAAGGAAACAATGCCTTCTTTGATCCAAATGATCCAAAAGGAATGCAGTTGTCAGAAACGGCCTACCATTTCCTTGGTGGTTTGATCAAACATGCCTACAACTATACTGCTATCATGAACCCAACGGTTAACTCATACAAACGTTTGGTTCCAGGTTATGAAGCGCCTGTTTACATTGCTTGGGCTGGTCGTAACCGTTCGCCACTTGTGCGCGTGCCTGCTTCACGTGGTATGGGAACTCGTCTTGAGTTGCGTTCAGTGGATCCGATGGCAAACCCATACATCGCTATGGCTGTTCTTTTGGAAGTTGGTTTGCATGGTATTGAAAATAAAATCGAAGCACCAGCTCCTATCGAAGAAAATATCTACATCATGACAGCAGAAGAGCGTAAGGAAGCTGGTATTACAGACCTTCCATCAACTCTTCACAACGCTTTGAAAGCTTTGACAGAAGATGAAGTTGTCAGAGCGGCTCTTGGAGAACATATCTATACTAGTTTCCTTGAAGCCAAGCGAATCGAATGGGCAAGTTATGCAACCTTCGTTTCACAATGGGAAATTGATAATTATTTAGACCTTTACTAATACTAATATAGAAGAAAGATTGCCTGTGGGTGATCTTTTTTCTTGTGTTTTATATCGAGGTGTGATATATTTTATATAACGAAGTGCGATATATCGAGCTGGATAGGAGGTGGCTATAAATGGAATTAACGGATAAGATTCGTCGAGTTTATCTTCCGATGACGGAAACGGGTTTTTATATCTTGTTCTGTCTGCAAAAGGAAGGTCATGGTTATAGTATTACGCAAAAGGTCAAGGAGATGACAGATTCGCAAGTTTCGATTAGTCCTGGGACTATGTATGGAACCTTGTCAAAGATGGAAAAGGATGGTTTGATTTCCTTTGTCCGAGAAGAGGAAAAACGGAAAATCTATCAGATTACAGACTTGGGACGCAAAGTCTTAGATATTGAATTGAAACGTATTGAACGGCTCTATAGAAACAGTCGGGAGGAAGGATGATGGAAAAGAAGGTTGTTTATAGAATTGCTACCATTGCGGATTATGATAGAGAGGCTTTATATCTTAGCAAAATGCATGCTGAGGGCTGGAAACTCAAGGAAGTAACCTACTCTAACTTAGTAGTTGCGGTTAAGTATACTTTTGAACAGTGCCAACCGAAGCAGGTGTCTTATCAGTTGGACTTTTATCCCATGAAAAGATCAGAGAGAGCCTCCTATTTACAACTATTTAAAGACTGTGGCTGGGAGCATATTACAGACTTTAATGGGTTTTCCTACTATAGAAAGCTTCGTTCTGGAATTGAGTCGGATGCCGAGTTTGAAATTTATAATGACGCGGCCGGGAAGTTAGCTATGGTCAAACGGATTTTAACGAGGCGGATGCTTCCTATTTTGCTTCTCTTTTTAGCTCTACTACCGGTTTTCACAAAGTTTGTCACTGGAGGTAGTTCTTTCAGTTTGGAAATGTTTTTGATTGTTATAATAGATGGTGTTTTATTGATAGTCCATGCGATTCAGATTTCTTATATTTTTTGGAGATTGTTTCAAAAGTGGAAAGAATTATCTGATAAATAACGCCAGGCATGTTTTCTAATTTTGGGGTAAGGCAATGAATAGCAGAGTAGAATTTCGGATTTTCACCATTGTTGATTTGGACAAGGAAGAAGAATATTTACATGAGATGCATTTGAAAGGTTGGAGGTATAGAACGAGTCGTTTTGGTTTGTTCTATTTTGACCAATGTCAACCAGACGATGTTATCTATCGTATCTATGATTCTAGATTTCTTAAAAAATATAAGCATGAACTGCAAGATTTTAGAAATAGAGGTTGGGAATTGATAAAAACAGGTTTTTGTTCAATTCTTCGTAAATCGTCTTCTGATTTACTTCCAGAGGATCAAGTTTATATGAGTAAGGGTCTCGGATGGGAAGTTATGCGATATAGACTTCGTTCATGTGCAGCTACTTTCTTAGGAGGTTTTGTTGTTTGTATGAGTTTGTTTCGAGAAGAACTGTCGCAATCTTTCTTTGTCATTTTTGCTCTATATGCCTTTATGATTTCTTATCTAATCCATGGTTTTTTCAGACTTAAAAGGAAATACCAAGTAGATGGAAGGTAGGGTTCTAGGTATTTAGACTGATTTTTAGCACTCTTGACAAAAGAGTGCTAATTTTTTAAGTTTTTATCTTGACATTCTCTTTTAAGGGTGTATAATAGAATCATAAGTTAGCACTTGGGTGTATCGAGTGCTAATCGATCAGACAGAGAGGAGTGATGAGGTGGTTACAGAGCGTCAGCAGGATATTTTAAATCTGATTATTGACATCTTTACCAAAACGCACGAACCTGTCGGATCCAAAGCCTTGCAAGAGTCTATTAACTCTAGCAGTGCAACCATTCGTAATGATATGGCGGCTTTAGAAAAGCAAGGGTTGCTTGAGAAGGCTCATACTTCAAGTGGTCGGATGCCAAGTGTTGCTGGTTTTCAGTACTATGTGAAACACTCACTGGATTTTGATCGACTGGCTGAAAATGAGGTTTATGAAATTGTCAAAGCCTTTGATCAGGAATTCTTCAAATTGGAGGATATTCTGCAAGAAGCTGCTAACCTGCTGACAGACTTGAGTGGCTGTACGGTAGTAGCACTGGATGTTGAGCCGAGCAGGCAACGTTTGACAGCCTTTGATATCGTTGTTTTGGGGCAACATACAGCCTTGGCAGTATTTACCCTAGACAAGTCACGAACGGTTACCAGTCAGTTTCTGATTCCAAGGAACTTTTTGAAGGAGGATTTGCTGAAACTGAAGAGCATCATTCAGGAACGTTTCCTCGGCCACACAGTTCTAGATATTCACTACAAGATTCGGACGGAGATTCCGCAGATTATCCAGCGTTACTTCACAACGACGGATAATGTTATCGATCTCTTTGAACACATTTTTAAGGAAATGTTCAACGAAAACATTGTGGTGGCGGGCAAGGTTAATCTCTTGAATTTTGCTAATCTAGCAGCCTATCAGTTCTTTGACCAACCGCAAAAGGTGGCTCTGGAGATTCGTGAGGGGTTGCATGAGGATCAGATGCAAAACGTCCGTGTTGCAGACAGTCAAGAGTCCTGTCTAGCTGACCTAGCGGTGATTAGTAGCAAGTTCCTCATTCCTTATCGGGGAGTTGGAATTCTAGCCATTATCGGTCCTGTTAATCTGGATTACCAACAGCTAATCAACCAAGTCAATGTGGTCAACCGTGTTTTGACCATGAAGTTGACAGATTTTTACCGCTACCTCAGCAGTAATCATTACGAAGTACATTAAGATTGAAATCATTAAAGGAGGCGAAAATGGCCCAAGATATAAAAAATGAAGAAGTAGAAGAAGTCCAAGAAGAGGAAGTTGTGGAAACGGTAGAAGAAACAACTCCTGAGAAGTCTGAATTGGACTTGGCAAATGAACGTGCAGATGAGTTCGAAAACAAATACCTTCGCGCTCATGCAGAAATGCAAAATATCCAACGCCGTGCCAATGAAGAGCGTCAAAACTTGCAACGTTATCGTAGCCAGGATTTGGCAAAAGCGATTCTCCCTTCTTTGGACAACCTTGAGCGTGCACTCGCAGTTGAAGGTTTGACAGATGATGTGAAGAAGGGCTTGGAAATGGTGCAAGAAAGCTTGATTCACGCTTTGAAAGAAGAAGGAATCGAAGAAATCGCAGCTGACGGCGAATTTGACCATAACTACCATATGGCCATCCAAACTCTCCCAGCAGACGATGAACACCCGGCAGATACCATCGCCCAAGTTTTCCAAAAAGGCTACAAACTCCATGACCGCATCCTACGCCCAGCAATGGTGGTTGTTTATAACTAGGCTAGATAGCTTGAAAAAACTTGTCCGAAACGACAATAAACTATGAAGAAAGATAAGAGGCAAGCCGGAGGCTTGCAAGGAAGATATTTCCCACCGTGGTGAAAGTTTCAGTAGCAAAAGCTACTGAAACAGGGGATTTTTGAGACAATAGGCTCAAAAATAAGTGATGAAATCCCGTAGGGAGTTGCTCACGTCCCCACCACTTAAGGGAAATATAAAAAATAGAAAATTAACTAATAAGGAGAAAACACATGTCTAAAATTATCGGTATCGACTTAGGTACAACAAACTCAGCAGTAGCAGTTCTTGAAGGGACTGAATCAAAAATCATCGCAAACCCAGAAGGAAACCGCACAACTCCATCTGTAGTATCATTCAAAAACGGCGAAATCATCGTCGGTGACGCTGCAAAACGTCAAGCAGTCACAAACCCAGATACAGTTATTTCTATCAAATCTAAGATGGGAACTTCTGAAAAAGTTTCTGCTAACGGAAAAGAATACACTCCACAAGAAATCTCAGCTATGATTCTTCAATACTTGAAAGGCTACGCTGAAGACTATCTTGGTGAAAAGGTAACCAAAGCAGTTATCACAGTTCCAGCTTACTTCAACGATGCTCAACGTCAAGCAACAAAAGACGCTGGTAAAATCGCTGGTCTTGAAGTAGAACGTATCGTCAACGAACCAACTGCAGCCGCTCTTGCTTACGGTTTGGACAAGACTGACAAAGAAGAAAAAATCTTGGTATTTGACCTTGGTGGTGGTACATTCGACGTATCTATTCTTGAATTGGGTGACGGTGTCTTCGACGTATTGTCAACTGCAGGGGACAACAAACTTGGTGGTGACGACTTTGACCAAAAAATCATCGACCACTTGGTAGCAGAATTCAAAAAAGAAAACGGTATTGACTTGTCTACTGAC
Source organism: Streptococcus pseudopneumoniae (assembly GCF_001070715.1). Taxonomy (GTDB): domain Bacteria; phylum Bacillota; class Bacilli; order Lactobacillales; family Streptococcaceae; genus Streptococcus; species Streptococcus pseudopneumoniae_H. The sequence goes on along the minus strand of NZ_JVRR01000028.1, from coordinate 3,779 downwards.
AAGATGGCAATGCAACGTTTGAAAGATGCAGCTGAAAAAGCGAAGAAAGACCTTTCTGGTGTAACTTCAACTCAAATCAGCTTGCCATTTATCACTGCTGGTGAGGCTGGACCTCTTCACTTGGAAATGACTTTGACTCGTGCGAAATTTGACGATTTGACTCGTGACCTTGTAGAACGTACAAAAGTTCCAGTTCGTCAAGCCCTTTCAGATGCAGGTTTGAGTTTGTCAGAAATCGACGAAGTCATCCTTGTTGGTGGTTCAACTCGTATCCCAGCCGTTGTAGAAGCAGTTAAAGCTGAAACTGGTAAAGAACCAAACAAATCAGTAAACCCTGATGAAGTTGTTGCCATGGGTGCTGCGATCCAAGGTGGTGTCATTACTGGTGATGTTAAAGACGTTGTCCTTCTTGATGTAACACCATTGTCACTTGGTATCGAAACAATGGGTGGTGTCTTCACAAAACTTATCGATCGCAACACTACAATCCCAACATCTAAATCACAAGTCTTCTCAACTGCAGCAGACAACCAACCAGCCGTTGATATCCACGTTCTTCAAGGTGAACGCCCAATGGCAGCAGATAACAAGACTCTTGGACGCTTCCAATTGACAGATATCCCAGCTGCACCTCGTGGAATTCCTCAAATTGAAGTAACATTTGACATTGACAAGAACGGTATCGTGTCTGTTAAGGCCAAAGACCTTGGAACTCAAAAAGAACAAACTATTGTTATCCAATCTAACTCAGGTTTGACTGACGAAGAAATCGACCGCATGATGAAAGATGCAGAAGCAAACGCTGAAGCAGATAAGAAACGTAAAGAAGAAGTTGACCTTCGTAACGAAGTAGACCAAGCGATCTTTGCGACTGAAAAGACAATCAAGGAAACTGAAGGCAAAGGATTCGACGCAGAACGTGACGCTGCCCAAGCTGCCCTTGATGACCTTAAGAAAGCTCAAGAAGACAACAACTTGGACGATATGAAAGCAAAACTTGAAGCATTGAATGAAAAAGCTCAAGGCCTTGCTGTTAAACTCTACGAACAAGCCGCAGCAGCCCAACAAGCTCAAGCAGGAGCAGAAGGTGCACAAGCAACAGGAAACGCAGGTGATGACGTCGTAGACGGAGAGTTTACGGAAAAATAAGATGTTGAGGCGTTAAGAAAACGAAAGAAAAATAGGAAGCCATCGCCTTGTGCGATGCACAAAAGATGGCTTATCTTTTTTCCGAAGTTTTTAGCCGAAACTCAGTTAAGCCTAACTCGTTAAGAATGACTAATCACTAAAGTGATTGTCATTCTACGGCAATTGCTATGGCGACTTGCCTAAACGCCTTACTAGTTCAAAAACAAAGTATAATCGACTTTATTTTTGAACGTCGTAATGATAGGAAGAAATCCAGAGGTTGCAACCCAGCCTCTGTTTTTCGATAAAATAGAGGATGTTGCGTATGAAAAAAGTACTTTGTATCATTTATCCTAATTTTTCTCTTTATGAGATAACTGCTTTAACAAGTACTTTAGCTCTGTCTTTTGATATCATGATTGATTATGTAGCTTCTGAGAATTCGATGGTGGTCTCTGAGGATGGTTTGTCCTGTCAACCGACGAAAACATTGGATCAGATCCGTATAGAAGATTATTCTTGTGTGATTTTGCCAGGAATGGTAAATATAGGTCCTGCTCTACAAGATGAGAGATTGATCTCGTTTTTGAGAAGTCTTAATGAGCAAGATATCCTAATTGCAGCCATTTCTTCAGCGCCCCTTTTATTGGCGAAAGCAGGATTGTTGAACGACACGGAATTTACAGGTGGAATTTGGCAAAACTTCTTTGACTATTTTGAATTTCTTCCACGTGAGAATTTCCAACCGAAAGTTCTTGTCCAAGATAAACAAATCATTACGGCTATCGGTTTTGCACATCAAGAGTTTGCAAGAAAAGTGATTTTCGGTTTAGGGTTGGCAGAGAATACGGACAACTATTTTAAAGAACAGAACGAGTATGCTGAAGAGGATTTGATATTTACTCTATCAGATGAAGAGTTTGATCAAGTGAAGCAGAGTATAGAAAACAGCTTCTAAAGATTTACATGAAAATTACAGAAAGGAACAAAGGTGTTCAGGGAATTGAACACGGGTTCCCAAACTTCTTACTCAATATAAAAGAAAGGAATTGAACCCGACCTAAATCGAGGTTTGATTCAAAATATCAATAGAAAGGAACAAATGTGTTCAGGGAATTGAACACGGGTTCCCAAATTTCTTACTAAATATAACAGAAAGGAATTGAACCCGACCTAAATTCTCGGAAAAAAGATAAATCTGTCTAGGAGCATCGCTCCAGCGTCAGATTTCCTATTTTTCAGTCGAATTTTACGGTCTTGGTATCTTGTATGAACAATACTGAATTTTATGATCGTCTGGGGGTGTCAAAAAACGCTTCGGCAGACGAGATCAAAAAGGCTTATCGTAAGCTTTCGAAAAAATATCACCCAGATATCAATAAGGAGCCTGGTGCTGAGGAAAAGTATAAGGAAGTTCAGGAAGCCTATGAGACTTTGAGTGACGACCAAAAACGGGCTGCCTATGACCAATATGGTGCTGCAGGTGCCAATGGTGGATTTGGAGGCTTCGGTGGTGGAGCTGCCGGTTTCAATGGGGCAGGTGGCTTCGGTGGTTTTGAAGATATCTTCTCAAGTTTCTTCGGCGGAGGCGGTGCTTCACGCAATCCAAATGCTCCTCGTCAGGGGGATGACCTCCAATACCGTGTGAATTTGACCTTTGAAGAAGCTATTTTTGGAGTTGAAAAAGAGGTTAAGTACAATCGTGAAGCAAGCTGTAGTACATGTAATGGCTCAGGTGCTAAGCTAGGAACAAGTCCAGTCACTTGTGGACGCTGTCATGGTGCTGGTGTCATTAACGTTGATACACAAACTCCTCTTGGTATGATGCGTCGCCAAGTAACCTGTGATGTCTGTCATGGTCGCGGAAAAGAAATCAAAGATCCATGTACAACCTGTCATGGAACAGGCCATGAAAAACAAGCCCATAGCGTACATGTGAAAATTCCTGCCGGTGTGGAAACAGGTCAACAAATTCGCCTAGCTGGTCAAGGTGAAGCTGGATTTAACGGTGGACCTTATGGTGACTTGTATGTAGTGGTTTCTGTGGAAGCCAGCGATAAGTTTGAACGTGAAGGAACCACTATCTTCTACAATCTCAACCTCAACTTTGTCCAAGCGGCTCTTGGTGATACAGTTGATATCCCAACGGTTCACGGTGATGTTGAATTGGTTATCCCAGAGGGAACTCAGACTGGTAAGAAATTCCGTCTACGTGGAAAAGGAGCTCCGAGCCTTCGTGGTGGTGCAGTTGGTGACCAATACGTTACCGTTAATGTCGTAACACCGACAGGCTTGAACGACCGCCAAAAAGTAGCCTTGAAAGAATTCGCAGCTGCTGGTGATTTGAAAGTCAATCCAAAGAAAAAAGGCTTCTTTGACCATATTAAAGATGCTTTTGATGGAGAATAAAAGTAAAAAGAGCCGTTGGGCTCTTTTTGTTTATAGATTTTTTAAGACTTTTCTTAAGTGATGACGGACGGTAGCGATCTTCTTCGAAGTTCCATACCTAAACTTTGAGCCTAGGTCTCAAAGTTTCCGAACATCTGAAACCAAGCTGTTTCAGGTATTTTCATTACGGCGGAAAGTCTGGGGAAGTATTCGATTTATACTCAATGAAAATCAAAGAGCAAACTAGGAAACTAGCCGTAGGC
>NZ_JVRR01000027.1 GCF_001070715.1 Streptococcus pseudopneumoniae | reverse complement strand
TTTCCTTATATCTTAGTTTAATAGCTGGCACTAGATAAGTACCTCTCATAAATCCAAATAACGCTAGTCCTGCTATTTGTGCGTCTTCTAGGTCTCCAAATTCATAAGTAAATGTATGTTTTGGTGCTGTTTCTGAAAATGCTTTTAATGTCATGTTGTTTTTCCTCTTTCTGTTTTAAGGGTGTCACTAGTAGTTACACCATCGCAAGGGGGTCGGTACTATCTACCCCATTTTGTTTTAGTGTTTGTCATGTACTGCTTTTAGTTCATCAAGTTCTTCAAAGACCTGCTCAAACTTTTCCGCTATTTTAATCACGTTCATATTATTCACCGACGAATTATAGTTCGCATTCTCAATAAATCCATCTAACACCTCACTAATCCGCTCAACGGTTTCTTCTAGTCTAGTCACTCTTTGACAAATGTTCATTGCCATCTGGTTTGCTCCTTCATTTCATTTTCTATTTTATTTTAGGTTTCGGGCAAAGTGTAGCCATTTTTGACTATCTAGCGGCTACGCCTTCCGCCCTACAGCTCCAAGGGTTTAGGTCTTGTGTAGCCGTTTCATCTCAGAAAAAAATAATATATAACGCATTAGATATTTAATTAACTATACTTTTATAAAATATATATTTTGGCTACATTTATATTAAAAAGTCAGTAATATCAAGGGTTTAGGGGTGTAGCCATTTTTTTCGTCTTGTCTACACCTCTTTGAAACCCTTACAGTATCAAAGGTTTTCAGTGTAGCCGTTTTTTTATCTTTTGCCTACACTGTCTACACTTTATTTTTTTATTTTAGCAAATCCGCGCTTGACGCTTTTACCAAACCTTAAAGATTCTCTATATTCCCAGCCTTCTTTGTTTTGCATGATTTTCTTTACCTTATTTTTATCTTTGGGATTAGGGGAATTGTTCAAATAAACCTCAGAAAAGAATAAATTAACTACCACCTTATCCCTTTCCACCAGTTCCCCATACTTTTCAGTATCAAGATGAATCTCTACGCCATTAGTGCCCATATGGTAGCCGTGGTTCATCATGTCATGAATATAGTAGTGTCTTGTACTGTCTGTTGTTGGGAATTGATACATATTTTTAGGGTAAGGAGTGCCTAAATAGCGCTCCAAATCCTCAAGGGTTTCATCTACAAACTTGTAACGGCTTCTAACCTCATTTACTAGCTTTTCCTGCTCGTCTGTCAGGTTCAAGACTTGGTTAGCTCTCCAAGCCATCACCATAGCACCCCAAAAGTGTCTACGGTCTTTCTCTGTCCACTTCCTGCCCTTATAGGCGGTATCTTTGTGTACCTCAGCAACCAGAAAGCGCCTTTCCCCTGTCAGGTCGTTTAAATAATCATGGTCATTGGTTGCTCTAACAATGATAAAACTCTTAGGGAGTCGCCTGTCACTGGAAGCGTAAGGCGGTCTAAACTCTAGCTTGGTTTCTGTGATGAATTTCTTCAATTCTGAAAAACTAGCCTTTTTACTGGCCACCATCTCATCATCAAATACACACCAGTTTCTGACCATTCTAGCCTTATCATCTTTATCTGTGAAGGTCTCAACAGTTGTAAAATACTGGTGAGTGAAAAGCCCCTCAAAAAATTGGGTCTTCCCCACTCCCTGCCGTCCAGTCAAGTCCAGTACAAAGTCAAACTTAACAGTAGGGTCAAACACCTTGGCAACCGCTCCACGGAAAAACAAGTCCATGATAATACGGTTATATTCATCATCCTTGATATTGAGATAATACCTTAAAATATCAAAGGGATCACGCTGATTCACTAACTCTTTATACTCGTTTTCGCATGATTCCAGATAGTCTTTTAAGGGGTTGTAGCTATGCTCTCCAGCCACCACTTCTAAGATATCCGCTATGTCCGACTTTTTATAATCCATCTTGTACTTAGTAGCAATATAAGCCCTAATCTCTCTGATAATCAGGTCATCGATTGTTCCGCTCAAGGTTCTACCATTTAACTTAATGGACTTGGTAACGTCAATTTCATATGTAAAAGTGTTGTACTGTATCGCCCCTTTTAGTTTACTATCCCCACTCAAAATCTTTTTGAGATTGTCCAAGGTGATGACAAAGCCTTTTCCTTTTGTTTTAGGAGTTAAATCTAGGCTATTGTTTTCCTCGTTGGTCTCCCTTGCTTGGGTCAAGTCCACCACGGTAGGCGGTATTTGTTGCTGATCCTCTTTAATAATTTTATTTACAATGTCATTGCTATTCAAAAGCCACCTCCTTATAAAATATTCTTGCTACTTCTAAAAAATAACTGGCTAGGTCTTTGCGTTTGACGATTGCTGAAAACAAGTCCACCAGCTGACTAAAACTGTAGCCATTTACAAATAGCAGTCGGACAAAGAGTGAAGTCTCATATCTGGTATAAATGCCATTACAGATCAGGTCAAAAATCCAGCCTTTTAACTCCACTCCAAGTCCCTGCCGTTGCTCGGTCAATTTGTTTACCTCTAATTCTTTCAAGATTATCAGCAAGTCAGGGCTGGCCAAAGCAATATCCAAATCTCTGACCAATTTCCAGCCCTCTACTGCCTCATTTTCGTCTTTAATAGACACATATAAGCCTTTATATTGAAAACTCGTCAAAGCCTCATCTACAGGCTCATAATAGGTAAATTTGTAGTGTTCCCCATTCTTCCATACTTGAGTAGGATTTGACTTGAGAAAGCCAAATAGGGGCATTTTCTCAACGGATATAGTCAACTCTATTATTCTCATTACACCTCCTAATCTACTGCAAGAAAATTGTAAACATCACTCTTGCGGTAATAAACTTTCTTACTACTTTCAAATGGGGAACGTAGTGGCCGGAGACCTTCTTTTTCCCAATTATTTAAGGTAGTTCCACTAATACCAAGTTTTTTGAGTAAGTCAGGCCTAGAAATCAAGTCCCAGTTGTCATCACGTTGCTTTTCCAGTTCCATCCTTTTAGCTAAGTGATCTCCCACTTTCTCCAGTAATTCAAGTTCTGCTTCTCTTGATAATAGTTGCATATTACACCCCTTTCTAATTATGAATCTTACCAGCAAGCTGGATATATCGCCCATAGTAAGGGTTCAAATCCTCTCTAGGTGTTTCTATCGTCTGTTGGTGTTCTCGCTCAAATTGGGCGCTTTTTTTGCGGTCTCGGTGGTTTAGATAGACCAGTAAGCCAATCAATACCATCATAAAGACAACCGCTTGTGTATTGGTCAAATCTAATTCATTCATCTTATGCCCTCGCTTTGTAATTCTTGATATATTCCACTTGATCAGTTCGCTCCATCTTCAAAAACTCATCCACCTCTTCAGTACTTACCTTTCTATCTACAAAATCAGTAATAAACTGGAAGAGGTTCGGATTTCTCTCCTTGATTTCAGCCATTTGTTTATCAAATTCTGCTTGTGTCATGTTGTCTAGGTCTAGTGTCATTGCATTGCCTCCTCAAACTTCTCTATAAGACAACTTTTATTTACTTTCTGAGTTCCATTTTTAGAGTTAAAAAGAATATCTTTTAAGGTTACAGTAGCCTCTAAATACTCCTTTTCAGCATGTTCTATATACGCCTGTTGCTCTGATTCGTTGTCAAAAAAGTGCTTAGCTTGGCGTTTAAAGAATGCTTGTCGCATAGCATCCATTTCAAAAATACCAGGGGCGAAAAAGATTCCCGTAGTGCTTTTAGAGACCGCTTCGATTTTATGGCTGTCATTCAATTCAGGAAGTTCAATCCAAAGTAAACGGGATAAATCTTCTTTGATAGTTTTTGTCTGATTTGCCAATAACGAAAGTCTACTAAGCCCATTTTTTTCGCCAATTTCTCGCATTTCTGCGTTAATTCTGTCTATACGTCTAGTTAATTTCTCGTATGTTGTTTCTGTCATGTTTTTTACCTCTGTTTCTATGTTGTGTAGTTGCCCTAAGGGCTTTTTAATGCTTTTTTTCTTGTACTGAAGTTCCTCACACTCAAAGTTGGGCGATGGCGAGTGTGGGGATTTTGAATGGTTGTTTCTTATACAGTTTTTCTTGCAATTCATAGCCTCACGCTCAGAAGTTTGCCGACCGAGAGCGTGGGGCTTTTTAATGCCTTTTACTATCCAGATTATCCTCACGCTCAGAGTCGCCAAATTGAAAGCGTGAGAAAGCACCAGTTTTAAGAGTTAGCGCTCTATGTTTTTCAAAACCTTTTCTAATTGCTTGCCTGCCATTAGTTGTTATTGATTG
>NZ_JVRR01000026.1 GCF_001070715.1 Streptococcus pseudopneumoniae | reverse complement strand
AAAACAGTGTTTTGAGCTGACTTCGTCAGTTCTATCTGCAACCTCAAAACGGTGTTTTGAGCAGCCTGCGGCTAGCTTCTTAGTTTGCTTTTTGATTTTCATTGAGTATAAGACGGCTTTTTCGTCTAGTAAAAGGAAAAAATGACAAAAAAAGTTGGTGTCGGTCAGGCACATAGTAAGATTATTTTAATAGGGGAGCATGCGGTTGTTTACGGTTATCCTGCTATCTCCCTGCCTCTTTTGGAGGTGGAAGTGACTTGTAAGGTAGTTCCTGCAGTGAGTCCTTGGCGTCTCTATGAGGAGGATACCTTGTCCATGGCGGTTTATGCCTCACTGGAGTATTTGAATATCACAGAGGCCTGCATTCGTTGTGAGATTGACTCGGCTATCCCTGAAAAACGGGGAATGGGTTCGTCAGCTGCTATTAGCATAGCGGCCATTCGTGCGGTATTTGACTACTATCAGGCAGAACTGCCTCATGATGTACTAGAAATCTTGGTTAATCGGGCTGAGATGATTGCCCATATGAATCCGAGTGGTTTGGATGCTAAGACCTGTCTCAGTGACCAACCTATTCGCTTTATCAAGAATGTAGGATTTACAGAGCTTGAGATGAACTTATCCGCCTATTTGGTAATTGCTGATACGGGCGTTTATGGTCATACTCGTGAAGCCATCCAAGTGGTTCAAAAGAAGGGCAAGGATGCCCTACCGTTTTTGCATGCCTTGGGAGAATTAACCCAGCAAGCAGAGGATGCGATTTCACGAAAAGATGCTGAAGGACTGGGACAAATCCTCAGTCAAGCGCATTTACATTTAAAAGAAATTGGTGTTAGTAGCCCTGAGGCCGACCATCTGGTAGAAACGGCTCTTAGCCATGGCGCTCTGGGTTCCAAGATGAGCGGTGGTGGACTAGGAGGCTGTATCATAGCCTTGGCAGACAATTTGACTCAAGCTCAAAAACTAGCAGAAAGATTAGAAGAGAAAGGAGCTGTTCAGACATGGATCGAGAGCCTGTAACAGTACGTTCTTACGCAAATATTGCCATTATCAAATATTGGGGAAAGAAAAAAGAAAAAGAGATGGTGCCTGCTACTAGCAGTATTTCTCTGACTTTGGAAAATATGTATACGGAGACGACTTTGTCATCTCTACCGACGGATGCGACAGCTGATGCCTTTTATATCAATGGTCAGTTACAAAATGAGGCGGAGCATGCTAAGATGAGTAAGATTATTGACCGTTACCGCCCAGCTGGTGGGGGCTTTGTCCGTATTGATACTCAGAACAATATGCCTACCGCAGCGGGATTGTCTTCAAGCTCTAGTGGTTTGTCTGCCTTGGTCAAGGCTTGTAATGCTTATTTTCAGCTTGGATTGGATAGAAGTCAGTTGGCGCAGGAGGCTAAGTTTGCCTCAGGCTCTTCTTCTCGGAGTTTTTATGGACCGCTAGGAGCCTGGGATAAGGATAGCGGAGAGATTTACTCGGTAGAGACAGACTTGAAGCTAGCTATGATGATGTTGGTGCTAGAAGACAAGAAAAAACCAATCTCTAGCCGTGACGGGATGAAACTTTGTGTGGAGACTTCGACGACTTTTGATGACTGGGTGCGTCAGTCTGAGAAGGACTATCAGGATATGCTGGTTTACCTCAAAGAAAATGATTTTGCCAAGGTTGGGGAACTAACGGAGAAAAATGCCCTTGCTATGCATGCTACGACAAAAACTGCTAGTCCAGCCTTTTCTTATCTGACCGATTCATCTTATGAAGCGATGGACTTTGTTCGCCAGCTCCGTGAGCAAGGAGAGTCCTGCTACTTTACTATGGATGCTGGTCCCAATGTCAAGGTCCTCTGTCAGGAGAAAGACTTGGAGCATTTATCTGAAATCTTCAGTCAACGTTATCGCTTGATTGTGTCAAAAACAAAGGATTTGAGCCAAGATGATTGCTGTTAAAACTTGTGGGAAACTCTACTGGGCAGGCGAATATGCTATTTTAGAGCCTGGGCAGTTAGCCTTGATAAAGGCTATTCCCATCTATATGAAGGGCGAGATTGCTTTTTCTGATAGTTACCGTATTTATTCGGATATGTTTGATTTCGCAGTGGATTTAACGCCAAATCCTGACTATAGATTGATTCAAGAAACAATTGCTCTAGTGGAAGATTTCCTGACTTATCGAGGTCAAACTTTAAGACCTTTTTCTCTAGAAATCCGTGGCAAAATGGAACGAGAAGGGAAAAAGTTTGGTCTAGGTTCTAGCGGTAGCGTCGTTGTCTTGGTTATCAAGGCCCTGCTGACTCTATATGATATTACGGTTGATCAGGAGCTCTTATTCAAGCTGGCCAGTGCTGTCTTGCTCAAGCGCGGAGACAATGGTTCCATGGGGGACCTTGCCTGTATTGTGGCAGAGGAATTGGTTCTCTACCAGTCATTTGATCGCCAGAAGGTAGCAGCTTGGCTAAAAGAAGAAAATTTGTCGACAGTTTTAGAGCGTGATTGGGGCTTTTCCATCTTACAAGTGAAACCTGCCCTAGAATGTGATTTCCTAGTGGGATGGACCAAGGAAGTAGCTGTGTCTAGTAACATGGTCCAGCAAATCAAGCAAAATATCAATCAGAATTTTTTAAGTTCCTCAAAAGAAACAGTGGCTACTTTGGTAGAAGCCTTGGAGCAGGGGAAAGTCGAAAAAGTTATTGAGCAAGTAGAAGTAGCCAGTCAACTTTTAGAAGGCTTGAGCGTAGATATTTACACGCCTTCGCTCAGACAGCTGAAAGAAGCCAGTCAAGATTTGCAGGCTGTTGCCAAGAGTAGTGGCGCTGGTGGTGGTGACTGTGGCATTGCCTTGAGTTTTGATGTGCAATCAACTGAAACCTTAAAAACTCGCTGGGCCGATCTGGGGATTGAGCTCTTATACCAAGAAAGGATAGGACATGATGACAAATCGTAAGGACGAGCATATCCGCTATGCCCTTGAGCAGAAAAGCTCCTATAATAGCTTTGATGAGGTGGAGTTGATTCATTCTTCCTTGCCTCTTTATGACCTGGATGAAATCGATCTGTCGACAGAGTTTGCAGGTCGCAAGTGGGACTTTCCTTTCTATATCAATGCCATGACAGGAGGGAGTGATAAAGGGCGAGAAATCAATCAAAAGCTGGCTCAGGTGGCAGATGCCTGTGGGATTTTGTTTGTGACAGGATCTTATAGTGCAGCCCTCAAAGATCCAGCAGATGATTCATTTTCTGTCAAGTCTAGTCATCCAAATCTCCTTCTTGGAACCAATATTGGATTGGACAAGCCTGTCGAGTTGGGACTTCGGACTGTAGAAGAGATGAATCCTCTTCTCCTACAAGTGCATGTCAATGTCATGCAGGAATTACTCATGCCAGAGGGAGAAAGAATGTTCAGAAGCTGGCAATCGAATCTAGCAGACTATAGTAAACAAATCCCTGTTCCGATTGTCCTCAAGGAAGTAGGCTTTGGAATGGATGTGAAGACCATCGAGAGAGCCTATGAATTGGGCGTTCGAACCTTTGACCTGTCAGGTCGTGGTGGCACCAGCTTTGCTTATATCGAAAATCGTCGCAGTGGTCAACGTGACTACCTCAATCAATGGGGCCAGTCCACCATGCAGGCCCTTCTCAATGCCCAAGACTGGAAAGACAAGGTCGAACTCTTGGTCAGTGGAGGGGTTCGGAATCCGCTGGATATGATTAAGTGCCTGGTCTTTGGAGCCAAGGCTGTGGGACTGTCTCGAACAGTTTTGAAATTGGTTGAAAACTATTCAGTTGAAGAAGTAATTGGCATTATCCAAGGTTGGAAAGCAGATCTACGCTTGATCATGTGTTCCCTTAATTGTTCAACCATAGCAGATCTGCAAAAAGTAGACTATCTTCTTTATGGAAAATTAAAAGAAGCAAAAGATCAGATGAAAAAGGCGTAACCACCGCCTTTTTTCCATCTTCAGACCGAGGTGACTTTTTTGAATTGTGATAAAATAGAAAGCAGAGGATGAACTTATGAGAAAATTTAAAATCTTTTTATTTATCGAAACCTGTCTTTTGACAGGAGCTCTGATTTTGATGCTATCAGAGCATTTTTCGCGTTTTCTGCTTATACTATTCCTCTTTTTGCTTTTGATTCGCTATTACACTGGTAAAGAGGGCAATAATCTTCTTTTAGTAGTGGCAACCATTCTCTTCTTTTTCATCATCATGCTCAATCCTTTTGTGATTCTAGCTATTTTTGTTGCGGTTATATACAGCCTCTTTCTTCTTTATCCGATGATGAACCAGGAAAAAGAGCAGACCGATTTGGTGTTTGAAGAAGTGGTAACGGTTAAGAAAGAGAAAAATCGTTGGTTTGGAAATCTCCATCATTTTTCAAGCTACCAGACTTGTAAGTTTGATGATATCAATCTCTTTCGTCTCATGGGCAAGGACACCATTCATCTGGAGAGGGTCATCCTAACCAATCATGATAATGTTATTATTCTCAGAAAGATGGTAGGAACGACCAAAATTATTGTACCTGTAGATGTGGAAGTCAGTCTCAGCGTTAATTGTCTCTATGGTGATTTGACTTTTTTCAATCAGCCCAAGCGAGCCCTCCGCAATGAACACTATCATCAAGAAACAAGAGACTATCTCAAGAGTAACAAGAGTGTCAAAATTTTCTTGACCACTATGATTGGGGATGTGGAGGTGGTCAGAGGATGAAAAAACAAGCCTATGTAATCATTGCTCTCACCTCCTTTCTGTTTGTCTTATTTTTCTCCCACAGCTTGCTGGAAATCCTTGACTTTGACTGGACTATTTTCTTGCATGATGTCGAAAAAACAGAAAAATTTGTCTTTTTGTTGTTGGTATTCAGCATGTCCATGACCTGTCTCTTAGCCCTATTTTGGCGAGGGATTGGAGAGCTTTCTCTAAGAAAAATGCAGGCTAATCTCAAGCGTTTGTTGGCAGGGAAAGAAGTGGTTCAGGTTGCAGATCCAGATTTGGATGCCAGTTTCAAGTCCTTGTCAGGTAAACTTAACCTTTTGACAGAAGCTCTTCAAAAAGCTGAAAATCAGAGTCTTGCTCAGGAAGAGGAAATCATCGAGAAAGAACGGAAGCGGATTGCTCGGGATTTGCACGATACAGTCAGTCAGGAGTTGTTTGCGGCCCACATGATTTTATCGGGTATCAGTCAGCAGGCTTTGAAATTGGATAGAGAAAAGATGCAGACCCAGTTGCAGAGTGTCACAGCCATTTTAGAAACTGCCCAGAAGGATTTGCGGGTCTTACTCTTGCATTTGCGACCGGTTGAGTTGGAGCAGAAGAGCTTGATAGAAGGGATTCAAATTCTCCTAAAAGAGCTTGAGGACAAGAGTGATCTCAAGGTTAGTTTCAAGCAAAATGTAACGAAATTGCCTAAGAAAATCGAGGAGCATATCTTCCGTATCCTGCAAGAGTTGATCAGCAATACCCTCCGGCATGCCCAGGCCTCTTGTTTGGATGTCTATCTCTATCAGACAGATTTTGAATTGCAGCTGAAGGTAGTGGACAATGGGATTGGTTTCCAGTTAGGGAGCTTAGACGACTTGAGTTATGGACTACGCAATGTCAAAGAGCGAGTTGAAGATATGGCAGGGACGGTTCAGTTATTGACAGCTCCCAAGCAAGGGCTGGCAGTTGATATACGTATTCCCCTTCTCGATAAGGAATGATAAAGGAGTAAAGATGAAAATTTTACTAGTAGATGACCACGAAATGGTTCGATTGGGCTTGAAAAGCTACTTTGACCTCCAAGATGATGTAGAAGTTGTGGGTGAGGCGTCCAACGGGTCTCAAGGCATTGACTTGGCCTTGAAATTGCGTCCAGATGTTATTGTCATGGATATTGTCATGCCTGAGATGAATGGGATTGATGCGACCTTGGCTATCCTCAAAGAATGGCCTGAAGCCAAGATTTTGATTGTGACTTCTTATCTAGATAATGAAAAAATCATGCCAGTATTGAATGCTGGGGCTAAAGGTTATATGCTTAAGACTTCTAGTGCCGACGAACTACTCCATGCCGTCCGTAAGGTGGCTGCTGGAGAGTTGGCCATTGAGCAAGAGGTCAGCAAGAAGGTCGAATACCACCGCAATCACATAGAACTACATGAGGACTTGACTGCGCGTGAGCGAGATGTTCTCCAACTCATCGCCAAGGGCTATGAAAATCAGCGAATCGCAGACGAACTTTTTATCTCTCTCAAGACGGTCAAGACCCACGTGTCCAACATTCTTGCCAAACTTGAAGTCAGCGATCGTACCCAGGCTGCAGTCTATGCCTTTCAGCACCACTTGGTGGGGCATGAGGAGCTTTAGTAGTTATATAAAATAATGTTGGAGAAATGACTTAATTTAGTATCAAAGAAGCGAGTAAGTAGTTCCAGCATGATTGAAAAGCGCAGTCATTACTTGAAAAAAGTCGCTCGTTTATGTTATAATAGACTGTATTTAAAAAATTTTAAGGAGAAATGACAGAATGTCTGTATCATTTGAAAACAAAGAAACAAACCGTGGTGTCTTGACTTTCACTATCTCTCAAGACCAAATCAAACCAGAATTGGATCGTGTCTTCAACTCAGTGAAGAAATCTCTTAATGTTCCAGGTTTCCGTAAAGGTCACCTTCCACGCCCTATCTTCGACAAAAAATTTGGTGAAGAATCACTTTACCAAGACGTTATGAACGCTCTTTTGCCAAACGCTTATGAAGCAGCTGTAAAAGAAGCTGGTCTTGAAGTGGTTGCTCAACCAAAAATTGACGTAACTTCAATGGAAAAAGGTCAAGACTGGGTTATCACTGCTGAAGTCGTTACAAAACCTGAAGTAAAATTGGGTGACTACAAAAACCTTGAAGTATCAGTAGATGTTGAAAAAGAAGTAACTGACGCTGATGTTGAAGAGCGTATCGAACGCGAACGCAACAACTTGGCTGAATTGGTTATCAAAGAAGCTGCTGCTGAAAACGGTGACACTGTTGTCATCGACTTCGTTGGTTCTATCGACGGTGTTGAATTTGATGGTGGAAAAGGTGAAAACTTCTCACTTGGACTTGGTTCAGGTCAATTCATCCCTGGCTTTGAAGACCAATTGGTAGGTCACTCAGCTGGCGAAACTGTTGATGTTATCGTAACATTCCCAGAAGACTATCAAGCAGAAGACCTTGCAGGTAAAGAAGCTAAATTCGTGACAACTATCCACGAAGTTAAAGCTAAAGAAGTTCCAGCTCTTGATGATGAACTTGCAAAAGACATCGACGAAGAAGTTGAAACACTTGCTGAATTGAAAGAAAAATACCGCAACGAATTGGCTGCTGCTAAAGAAGAAGCTTACAAAGATGCAGTTGAAGGTGCAGCAATTGATAAAGCTGTAGAAAACGCTGAAATCGTAGAACTTCCAGAAGAAATGATTCACGAAGAAGTTCACCGCTCAGTAAACGAATTCCTTGGGAACTTGCAACGTCAAGGTATCAACCCTGACATGTACTTCCAAATCACTGGAACTACTCAAGAAGACCTTCACAATCAATACCAAGCAGAAGCTGAGTCACGTACTAAGACTAACCTTGTTATCGAAGCAGTAGCGAAAGCTGAAGGGTTTGACGCTTCAGAAGAAGAAATCCAAAAAGAAGTTGAGCAATTGGCAGCAGACTACAACATGGAAGTTGCACAAGTACAAAGCTTGCTTTCAGCTGATATGTTGAAACACGATATCACAATCAAAAAAGCTGTTGAATTGATTACAAGCACAGCAACAGTTAAATAATCTTAATAAACAAAAATCCCACCTGAATTGGTGGGTTTTCTTATGCACTATTTTCCAAAAATCTCTTTGAGGTCTGCGTCTGTAATCCCAATCATGGCTGGGATACTGTCCCAGTTTTCTTCTGTCAGGATGTAGGATTGCTCAGAGGTACTTGATGTGGCTGTTTCAGAGACAGCTGGTTGCTTTTCTTCAACATTCTCCAATAAATCACTGAAGCGTTCAATCAGATAGGTTTTTCGGGCAGTTCCGATATGTTGGGTAGCATAGTCGAAGGCCTGTAATTCGCCTAATAAGATAAGTTTGCTTTTGGCGCGTGTAATGGCTGTGTAGATGAGATTGCGCTCCAGCATACGTCGGCTAGCACTGGTGATAGGCAAGATGACAACAGGGAACTCACTTCCCTGAGATTTATGGATACTCATGGCATAGGCTAGGCGAATCTTGTACCATTCGTTACGTGGGTAGGAGACCTCGTTGCCATCAAAATCAATGACAATCTCATCTTGTTTCGATTCGGTATATTTTCCAGGAATCAGGTCTGTGATGGCTCCCAAATCTCCATTAAAGACATTGATTTCAGCATCGTTGACCAAATGAATGACCTTGTCGCCCTTACGATAGTGGCACTGGGGAGCTTCAAAACTGAGCTGGTCTTTTTGTGGTGGATTGAGCAGGTCTTGCATGAGTTGATTGATGGCATCAATCCCTGCTGTCCCTCGGTACATGGGAGCAAGAACTTGGATATCACGGGCAGGAATGCCGCTTCTGAGGGCAGCACCTAAGATTTTCTCAATGGTGGCAGGAATATGGCCACTAGCAATTTCAAAGTAGGAACGGTCTGCTTTTTTCTGGGTGAAATCAGCTGGCAAGATTCCCTGTCGAATCTGACTAGCTAGGGTAACGATAGTTGATTCTTCGCTTTGCCGGTAAATTTTTTCCAAGCGAGTCTGAGGAATCAAGGAAATATGAAGCAGATCAGCTAGAACTTGGCCAGGACTGACAGACGGTAGCTGGTCGCTGTCTCCCACGATGAGGATTTTACTGTTAGAAGAGATGTTGGAGAAGAGTTGGTTGGCCAGCCAAGTATCGACCATAGAAAATTCGTCAACAATGATAAAGTCAGCATCCAGATAATCTTCCAGATGACTGGTATCGTCGTCACCTGTCATTCCTAAGTGGCGGTGTATGGTCGCGCTAGGCAAACCTGTTAATTCATTCATACGCCGAGCTGCTCGGCCAGTTGGTGCAGCGAGAAGAATGGGCAAGTTGCTTTTTTTCCTGAGGTCAAGTCCTTCTAAAAGTGCATAAACAGCGATGATCCCATTGATAACAGTTGTCTTACCTGTACCAGGCCCACCTGTTAGGATAAAGACCTTGTTCTGAATAGCGTCACAAATAGCCTGTTTTTGAATGCTATCATACTCAATCCCTAGTTCTTCCTCGACGGTAGCGATATGTTTTTGAATGGTTTCTAAATCTTGGCTCTTCTGTTTTCCTTTTTCAAGGATACGAATCAAGTGACTGCGGATACCTTCCTCAGCGAAAAAGAGACTATTGTCAAAGATTTTGGTATCAATCTGCTGAACCTTGTCTTCTTCGATCAGGTAGGAGAGCTCTTGGGTCACTTGGCTGGGGTCCAGTTCCACGGGACGAGAAGATTCAAGGAGAGTAAGGGTTTGTTCTAGCAAATCCCGTGCTTCAACATAGGTGTCCCCTGTTTCCATACAGGCCTGAAAAAGACTGTGAACTAGACCGGCGCGGAAGCGTTCAGGAGCCTGACTTTCGATGCCTAGTTCCTCAGCTAGTTGGTCAGCAATAGTAAAGCCCAAACCCTTGATATCCTCGACCAACTGGTAGGGATAATTTTCAACCACATCAAGGGTTTCTTCCTTGTAAAAGTCTTGAATTTGAAAGGCTAATTTATTTGGGATGCCGTAGTTGGCTAGTTTGGCCAAGACCATCTCCGTTCCGTAGTTGAGACGGAGAGTGGAGACGAAAGCCTCGCGATTTTTGGCAGATAGTCCTGCGATGCCTTCTAACTTTTCTGGGTGTTGCAAAATTTCGTCAATGGTATTGTCGCCATAGGTGTCCACTATTTTCTGAGCTGTCTTGAGACCAATTCCCTTGAAATGGCTACTTGAAAAGTACTTGACCAAGCCCTTGCTAGTTGGTTTTGCGCGTTCATATCGACTGATCTGCAGTTGTTCCCCATACTTGGAGTGCTGGACAATTTGTCCCCAAAAAGTATAGTCTTCTCCCTCAATCACGTCAGCCATGGTGCCAGTGACAATGATTTCAAAATCATCAAAATCTTCTGCGTCCGTATCGTCGATTTCTAGGAGGAGGATGCGATAAAAATTGCTGGGATTCTCAAAAATAATCCGTTCAATGGTTCCAGAAAAATAAACTTCCATAAGATTCCTTTGCATGAATAGGTGAGAGTTGGGTTGTTTTTATTTTATACTCTTCGAAAATCTCTTCAAACCACGTCAGCTCTATCTGCAACCT
>NZ_JVRR01000025.1 GCF_001070715.1 Streptococcus pseudopneumoniae | reverse complement strand
CCTTTCTCGAGCTTAGCTTTTCTTCAACCCACTACAGTTGACAAAGAGCCATTAATTTTTGGTAGGGTTTTTGGTAGGAAACTAAATTAATTTATCAGTTTCTAAAATGTGTTCACGATTCTAAAAGGCTGATACTATAGTATTCCGAATTCTAATTGGTATATGCCTCTTATTTAAGAGTAACTGAAGCTCCAGCTTCTTCCAATTTAGCTTTGATTTCTTCAGCTTCTGCAGTTGCAACGCCTTCTTTAACAAGTGCTGGTGCACCGTCAACAAGTTCTTTAGCTTCTTTAAGACCAAGACCTGTGATTTCACGTACAACTTTGATAACGCCAACTTTTTTGTCGCCTGCAGATGTCAATTCAACGTCGAATGAATCTTTAGCAGCACCAGCGTCAGCAGCACCAGCTGCAGCAACAGCTACAGGAGCAGCTGCAGTTACACCAAATTCTTCTTCGATAGCTTTTACAAGGTCGTTCAATTCAAGGATTGAAGCTTCTTTAATTTCAGCAATAATGTTTTCAATGTTCAATGCCATTGTTATTTCCTCCAAATATGTTTTTAAATTTATAATAGTTTTTTCGTAGCTAGGCTACGCTGCGTAGCTTAAGATTAAGCTGCGTCTTCTTTGCTTTCTGCAACCGCTTTGACTGCAAGAGCAACGTTGCGCACTGGCGCTTGAAGTACAGAAAGGAGCATAGAAAGAAGTCCTTCGCGGTTTGGAAGAGTTGCAAGAGCAAGAATCTCTTCTTTAGATGCGACAGCGCCTTCGATTGCACCACCTTTGATTTCAAGTGCTTCAGCGTTTTTAGAAAAGTCATTCAAGATTTTCGCTGGTGCGATAACATCTTCGTTAGAAAATGCTACTGCAGATGGTCCAACGAATACAGATGCAAGATCTTCAAGACCAGCTTTTTCAGCTGCACGACGCAAGATTGAGTTTTTAATGACTTTGTACTCAACTTCGCTTCCACGAAGCTCACGACGAAGAACTGTATCTTGCTCAACTGTCAAACCACGAGCGTCTACAACGACGATAGATGCAGCAGCTTTCATTTTCTCAGCTACTACGTCAACTAGTTCCGCTTTTTTAGCAATAATTGCTTCACTCATTAGTGTGTTCACCTCCGTTATTATTTTGCTTGGGGAAATTTTCCAAAAGAAAAACGCGCCCAAACCTAGACACGAAAGTACAATACGCTTCTTGTTACATGATACGTTTTGTCCTCGGTAGGATACTTATGAGTCGAGCTCCCCTACTGTCTTAGGCAGTTTTTTCAAACCGTATATAAGTATAGCATAGTCAAAAAAAGAATGCAAGATTTTTGCAAACTTTTTTTTAAAATTTTTCGTGAGCTAACTTCTCACGTAACTTCCGCTTGCCTAATCAAAGTGGAAATTAGTCTA
>NZ_JVRR01000024.1 GCF_001070715.1 Streptococcus pseudopneumoniae | reverse complement strand
AAAACACTGTTTTGAGGTTGTAGATAGAACTGACGAAGTCAGTAACCATATATACGGCAAGGCGAAGCTGACGTAGTTTGAAGAGATTTTCGAAGAGTATTAAATGCTGAAAAGTTGTCCGAGCAGGAAAGTAACTCCCATAGTCAAGAGACCAATAGCAAGGTTCCGAATCATCGCTGTTCTAGTCGGAGCCTTTCCAAGTCTGGCACTAGTGTAACCAGTGAGAAGAAGGGCCACACCGACGATAAGGACGGTAGCAGGGATGCGGTAATCACTTGGGAAAATGGTAATTGAAAGCATTGGTGGTAAGCTACCAAGGAAAAAGGCAACAAAACTAGAAATGGCAGCATGCCAAGGATTGGTAAACTCTTCATACTCTATCCCATATTTTTCCTCTACCAGAGCCTTGAGTGGATTTTTAAGAAAGGCCTTGTTGGTGAGAAGTTGGGCTGATGTTTCACACTCGCCATTTTGGATATAGGCAGCATAGAGGGACTTTTTGGCTAGTTACATATCTTGGTCTAGCAAGACTTGCTCACGCGCAACGGCCGCTTCCTCAGTATCTTTTTGAGTTGAAACGGATACGTATTCCCCACCAGCCATAGAAAAGGCACCAGCCAAGATAGCCGCAAACCCTGATAAAAAGATAATCCAGATATTGCTGGTGGCACTGGCAACCCCAATAACCACACCAGCAATGGAAATAATTCCATCATTGGCACCAAGAACACCAGCACGCAGGATATTTAAACGACCTGCAAAGTTTGAATCAATTTCGTGATTTGTTTCTGACATATTATTCTCCTTTTTATCCAGTATAAAGGAAAAATATAGGGAAATCAATCTTTTAAAAGTATCTGAAAAAAGTTGCACGATTTTAATGATATAAAAATGTCGACATCTTCTCTGATAGATCAAACACCGAGGGTAAAGAGTATAGAATACATAAAAAATTTTAAATTAAATACGATAAACATTTTGTTCACTTTATAATCGTTTACAAGAGAATAATTAGTATTAAATCAAATAAAATCCAAATATTTTGCGAACTTTTTTATATTTTTTTCGTAAAACGCTTTACAAGTTCTTGGAAACATGATATAGTAATAAAGCTTAGAAAATAAGATGATGTTTTCTAGCAAATATAAACCCGATTAAAAAATGCCTACGGACAGGCAGGGTTGAATGCCGAAGCGTGGTTGAAAAACCACATTATTGATAGGGTTAAAAGCCTACTTTTATAAGTTGATGTTAGGACACTTGTCCTAATTCATAAATTTTTAGTGTGGTGAAAGCACACGTCATCTTGTGAAACGATCAATAAAGTACGTAATATTTGCTACTAGAGAGTTAGGAAACATCAGGAACAGACATACTCAACAGAAACAAACATAAAAACGTCAGAAGATTGCAGAGCAGGTGAAATCCTGCTCTTTTTTCATGAGTCAACCTTTAGTTCCTTAGTTTTCATAAGGTTCTAAAAATATGGAAAGGAGTATGTCTTGAAGAAGTTAGATCAAAACCAAGCCCCAATTTATGAGGCCATGGTGAAGTTACGCAAGAAAAGGATTGTTCCCTTTGATGTTCCAGGTCACAAGCGTGGACGGGGAAATCCAGAACTTGTCGAACTGCTAGGTGAAAAATGTGTAGGCATTGATGTTAATTCGATGAAACCCTTGGATAATTTAGGGCATCCCATTTCGATCATTCGGGATGCAGAGGAGCTGGCGGCGGATGCTTTTGGAGCAGCCCATGCCTTTCTCATGATAGGGGGAACAACTTCATCGGTGCAGACTATGATTCTTTCTACCTGCAAGGCTGGAGATAAGATTATTTTGCCACGTAATGTCCACAAATCTGCTATTAATGCGTTGGTTCTATGTGGTGCCATTCCCATCTATATCGAGATGAGTGTGGATCCTAAGATTGGTATCGCTTTAGGTCTTGAAAATGACCGAGTAGCGCAGGCAATTAAGGAGCATCCAGATGCCAAGGCCATTTTGATTAACAATCCTACTTACTATGGAATCTGTTCAGACCTCAAGGGTCTAACGGAAATGGCTCATGAAGCTGGTATGCTTGTTTTAGTGGATGAAGCCCATGGAGCTCATCTACATTTTACAGATAAATTGCCACTATCTGCTATGGACGCTGGCGCTGATATGGCGGCAGTCTCCATGCATAAGTCTGGTGGAAGTTTGACACAAAGTTCGCTTCTTTTAATCGGGGAGCAGATGAATCCTGAATACGTACGTCAGATTATCAATCTTACCCAGTCAACATCCGCCTCTTATTTGTTGATGGCTAGTTTGGATATTTCACGTCGCAACTTGGCCCTTCGTGGTAAAGAGTCGTTTGAGAAGGTCATTGAGCTATCCGAGTATGCTCGTCGTGAAATCAATGCTATCGGTGGATACTATGCCTACTCAAAAGAGTTAATAGACGGTGTTTCGGTTTGCGATTTTGACGTGACCAAGCTGTCAGTTTACACTCAGGGAATTGGGCTAACAGGGATAGAGGTTTATGACCTCCTACGAGATGAATACGACATTCAGATCGAGTTTGGTGATATTGGCAATATCTTGGCCTATATTTCGATTGGTGACCGCATCCAAGACATCGAGCGTTTGGTCGGTGCTCTGGCTGACATCAAGAGACTCTATTCACGAGATGGGAAGGACTTGATAGCTGGAGAATATATTCAGCCGGAGTTGGTGTTATCTCCTCAGGAAGCCTTCTATTCAGAGAGAAAAAGTTTAACCTTGGATGAGTCTGTCGGACAAGTCTGTGGGGAATTTGTCATGTGTTACCCTCCAGGGATTCCTATCTTGGCTCCTGGAGAACGCATTACACGAGAAATTGTCGACTATATCCAATTTGCCAAGGAACGTGGTTGTTCCCTCCAAGGGACGGAAGATCCAGAAGTCAATCACATCAACGTCATTAAGAGAAAGGAGAACTAGATGGATTTATGGTTTTCTGAAGTTCATACTCCAGATGTGAAATTATCCCTGAGAACAGCCAAGCAACTCTACGCTGGTAAAAGTGAATGGCAGGATATCGAAGTCTTGGATACGCCAGCTTTTGGAAAAATACTGATTTTAAATGGGCATGTCTTGTTTTCAGATGCAGATGATTTTGTCTACAATGAAATGACCGTCCACGTTCCCATGGCTGTCCACCCAAATCCCAAGAAAGTCTTGGTTATTGGGGGTGGTGACGGTGGCGTTGCCCAAGTATTAACACTCTATCCTGAACTGGAGCAAATCGATATCGTGGAACCAGATGAGATGTTGGTTGAGGTCTGTCGTGAGTATTTCCCAGACTTTGCTGCAGGGTTAGATGATCCTCGTGTCACCATTTACTATCAAAATGGGCTACGCTTTTTGCGAAACTGCGAAGATGATTACGATATCATTATCAACGATGCAACAGATCCCTTTGGACATACGGAAGGGCTCTTTACAAAGGAATTTTACGGAAACAGTTATCGAGTTCTGAAGGAAGATGGTATCATGATCTACCAGCATGGGAGTCCCTTCTTTGATGAGGATGAGTCGGCTTGCCGAAGCATGCACCGAAAGGTCAATCAAGCCTTTCCAATCAGTCGGGTATATCAAGCCCATATCCCAACCAGTCCAGCTGGCTATTGGTTGTTTGGATTTGCATCGAAAAAATACCACCCTGTCAAAGATTTTGACAAGGAAGGCTGGAAAAAACGCCAGCTTTTCACAGAATACTATACTGCAAACTTACACGTTGGAGCCTTTATGTTGCCCAAGTATGTTGAGGACATTTTAGAAGAAGAGGAAGGAAAAAAATGAGTCGTTTACTAGTTATTGGATGTGGGGGAGTTGCCCAAGTTGCTATTTCAAAGATTTGTCAAGATAGCGAAACCTTTACAGAAATTATGATTGCCAGCCGTACCAAGTCAAAATGTGATGACTTGAAAGCGAAGCTAGAAGGCAAAACAAGTACAAAGATTGAAACAGCTGCACTTGATGCTGACAAGGTAGAAGAAGTGATTGCCCTGATTGAAAGCTACAAACCAGAAGCTGTTTTGAACGTAGCTTTACCATATCAAGATTTAACCATTATGGACGCTTGTTTGGCAACAGGTGTTCACTATATCGATACAGCCAACTACGAGGCTGAGGACACAGAAGACCCTGAATGGCGTGCTATCTACGAAAAACGCTGTAAGGAACTTGGTTTTACAGCCTACTTTGACTACTCATGGCAATGGGCTTATCAGGAGAAATTCAAAGAAGCTGGCTTGACCGCTCTTCTTGGTTCTGGTTTTGATCCAGGTGTGACTAGTGTCTTTTCAGCCTATGCCCTCAAACATTATTTTGATGAAATCCATTATATCGACATTTTAGACTGTAATGGTGGTGACCACGGTTATCCATTTGCAACAAACTTTAACCCAGAAATCAATCTCCGTGAGGTTTCTGCGCCAGGTTCTTACTGGGAAGATGGAAAATGGGTCGAAGTGGAAGCTATGTCAATCAAGCGCGAGTATGATTTTCCACAGGTTGGACAAAAAGACATGTATCTCCTTCACCATGAAGAAATCGAATCATTGGCCAAGAACATTCCTGGTGTCAAACGGATTCGCTTCTTTATGACCTTTGGTCAATCTTACTTGATGCACATGAAATGTCTTGAAAATGTTGGGCTCCTTCGTACGGATACCATTAACTTTAACGGCCAAGAAATTGTTCCAATCCAATTTTTGAAAGCCTTGCTTCCAGATCCTGCTAGCCTTGGCCCACGTACTGTAGGTAAAACCAATATTGGATGTATCTTTACAGGTGTCAAAGATGGCGTTGAAAAGACCATCTACATTTACAATGTCTGTGACCATCAGGAATGTTACGCAGAGGTTGGTTCGCAAGCTATTTCTTACACGACAGGCGTTCCAGCCATGATTGGGACAAAATTGGTTATGAACGGTACTTGGAAACAAGCTGGAGTTTACAACCTTGAAGAATTGGATCCAGATCCATTCATGGAAGCTTTGAATGAGTATGGTTTGCCATGGGTTGTGGTTGAAAATCCACAAATGGTGGACTAATGAAGCTAGAACAAGTACCAACACCATCTTACGTCATTGACTTGGCAAAGTTAGAAGCCAACTGTCGCATTTTACAATATGTACAAGAAGAAGCTGGTTGCAAGGTTTTGCTTGCCCAGAAGGCTTATTCCCTCTACAAAACCTATCCCTTGATTAGCCAGTATCTCTCTGGTACGACAGCTAGTGGACTCTATGAAGCTAAGCTAGCTAGAGAGGAATTTCAAGGGGAAGTCCATGTCTTTGCGCCAGCTTTCAAGGATGCAGACTTGGAGGAATTGCTTGAGATAACAGACCATATCGTCTTTAACTCAGAGAGACAGTTGCGTAAACATGGGGCCCGTTGTCGGGAGGCTGGTGTCAGTGTTGGTTTGCGCCTAAACCCTCAGTGTTCAACTCAAGGAGACCACGCGCTCTACGACCCTTGTGCACCTGGCTCTCGTTTTGGCGTTACACTAGACAAGATTCCGAGTGATTTGCTGGATTTGGTGGATGGTCTTCATTTTCACACCCTTTGTGAGCAGGGAGCAGATGATTTACAAACAACTTTGAAAGCAGTAGAAGCGCAATTTGGTTCGTACTTACATGAGGTCAAATGGCTCAATATGGGGGGCGGACACCACATCACAAGAGAAGGTTACGATGTGGATTTGCTGATTTCTGAAATCAAACGTATCCGAGAAACTTACAATCTTGAAATCTATATCGAGCCGGGTGAAGCCATTGCGCTCAATGCAGGTTATCTAGCAACTGAGGTATTAGATATTGTCGAAAACGGTATGGAAATCTTGGTTTTAGACGCCTCCGCGACCTGCCATATGCCTGACGTACTTGAGATGCCCTATCGTCCACCTTTGAGAAATGGCTTTGAGGCACAGGAAAAAGCCCATACCTACAGACTTTCTTCTAATACCTGTCTGACGGGCGATGTAATTGGTGATTACAGCTTTGAAAATCCAGTCCAAATCGGTGATAGACTTTATTTTGAAGACATGGCCATTTATTCTTTTGTCAAAAACAATACCTTCAACGGGATTGGATTGCCAAGTCTCTATCTTATGGACGAACAGGGAGACTGTAGCTTAATCAAAGCCTTCGGATATCAAGACTTTAAAGGGAGATTATCATGATGGACAGTCCAAAAAAATTAGGCTATCGCATGCCAGCAGAGTATGAACCCCATCATGGTACCCTCATGATCTGGCCGACTCGACCAGGTTCATGGCCCTTTCAAGGAAAGGCTGCCAAAAGAGCTTTCAGCCAGATTATTAAGACCATAGCAGAAGGAGAAAGAGTCTATCTTTTGGTGGACCAAGACTACTTAGCTGAAGCCCAAGACTACCTTGGAGACAAGGTCGTTTATTTAGACATTCTCACAAATGATGCTTGGGCCCGTGATACTGGTCCGACTATTCTCCTTAATAATAAAAGGGAAAAGTTGGCAGTAGACTGGTCTTTCAATGCTTGGGGTGGAGCTGTAGATGGTCTTTATCAAGATTATGAAGATGATGACCAAGTAGCCAGTCGTTTTGCTGAGGCCTTGGAAATGCCTGTTTACGATGCCAAACCTTTTGTACTGGAAGGCGGAGCGATACATAGCGATGGTCAGGGAACCATTCTCGTAACTGAAAGTTGCTTGCTTAGTTCTGGTCGCAATCCTCATCTTAGTAAGGAAGAAATCGAAAATACCTTATTAGAGTGCCTTGGAACTGAAAAAGTTATCTGGCTGCCTTATGGTATTTATCAGGATGAAACCAATGAACACGTTGACAATGTTGCTGCCTTCGTTGGTCCTGCTGAGCTTGTTTTGGCTTGGATAGACGACAAAAACGATCCTCAATATGCCATGTCAGCAGCTGATTTAGCGCTTTTAGAAAAGGAAACAGATGCAAAAGGTCGTCACTTCACCATTCATAAACTTCCAATTCCAGCTCTTCATCAAGTTGTAACCAAAGAGGATTTGCCAGGCTACATCTATGAAGAAGGAGAAGAAGAACGCTACGCAGGTGAACGACTAGCAGCTTCCTACGTAAACTTTTATATCGCCAACAAGGCTGTCTTGGTTCCACAGTTTGATGATGTAAACGACCAAGTGGCCCTAGATATTCTCAGCAAGTGTTTTCCAGACCGTAAAGTTGTCGGAATACCAGCCAGAGATATTCTCTTAGGTGGTGGCAATATCCACTGTATCACCCAACAAATCCCAGAATAGGAGAAAAAGATGAGAAATGTAAGAGTTGCAGCCATTCAGATGCAATGCGCTAAGGATGTGGCAACAAATATCCAAACCGCAGAGCGTTTAGTACGTCAGGCTGCAGAACAAGGCGCACAAATTATTCTCTTGCCCGAGTTGTTTGAACGTCCCTATTTCTGTCAGGAACGTCAGTATGACTACTACCAGCATGCCCAGTCGGTGACAGACAATACAGCTATTCAGCATTTTAAAACCATTGCCAAGGAGCTAAAGGTCGTTTTACCAATTAGTTTTTATGAAAAAGATGGCAATGTCTTGTATAACTCTATTGCCGTTATTGATGCAGATGGGGAAGTGCTTGGTGTTTATCGAAAGATCCACATACCAGACGATCATTATTATCAAGAAAAGTTTTATTTCACACCCGGTAACACAGGTTTCAAGGTCTGGGATACTCGCTATGCTAAGATTGGGATCGGTATCTGTTGGGATCAATGGTTCCCTGAAACAGCCCGCTGTCTTGCGTTAAATGGTGCTGAATTGCTCTTTTATCCTACAGCCATCGGTTCAGAGCCGATTTTGGATACAGATAGTTGTGGTCATTGGCAACGTACCATGCAAGGACACGCAGCAGCTAATATTGTTCCAGTCATTGCAGCCAACCGTTATGGTTTAGAGGAGGTCACTCCAAGTGAGGAAAATGGCGGACAGAGTTCCAGTCTTGACTTCTACGGTTCATCCTTTATGACGGATGAAACAGGAGCTATTCTAGAGCGAGCTGAAAGACAAGGAGAAGCTGTTCTGTTAGTAACTTATGACCTAGACAAGGGAGCAAGCGAACGCCTAAACTGGGGCTTGTTTCGAGATAGAAGACCCGAAATGTATCAACGCATTACGGACTAGTAGGGGAGAAATGAGAGATTCATTCTGCTAGACTCGTTTTCACTAGCAACTATAGGGATACTAGGTCATCTAGCAAGTGGATTTTATATTTTAATCCTCTAAGGCTTTCTCGCGCTTTGATGCGAGGAGCTTTTCTGTTTAAGCTTTATCAATAAAACATGCTATAATAGTTGCAGAAAGGTTGGTATTTATGGCTAGAATATTAGTTATTGAAGACAATAGTGACATTCAAGAGATTTTACGAACACTTCTTACTGAGAAGCATGAGGTGATTCAGGCCTTTTCTGGTACAGAAGGAATCATGCGTTTTGACCAAGGTGGGATTGACCTCGTTTTGCTAGATATCATGCTTCCTGGGAAAAATGGTGATCAGGTTTTAAAAGCTATCAGGGAACAAAGTCAAACTCCAGTCATTATGCTAACGGCTTTGAGCGATAAAAAACTTATCAGCCAATACCTTTTAGACGGTGCCAATGATTACATAGTCAAACCTTTTGATTTGGACGAAGTCTTTGCTAGAGTTACTGTTCAACTACGCCAAAGTGCAGAAAAACAGCCTGTGAAAATAGTAAAAACTGAAAATCTGCCACAAAACTTGAAAAATATCCAGTTTGATGCAGAAAGTTTTGAAATCAAAAATAGCCAGGAAACGATTCGCCTTGCTAAGAAAGAATGCTTGATTCTCCAAACTCTCCTTAAACACCCTAAGAAAATTTTTACCAAGGAAGAACTTTATGAATTGGTCTGGGAGGAGAACTATCTACCCGGAGATAATACCCTCAATACGCATTTGAGTAATCTTCGTAAAAAATTAAACCAGCTTGACCCAAATCAAGAATATATTGAAACCATTTGGGGAGTTGGAGTAAGATTAAAAGGAGACAAGCAATGACCTACATGATAATCTTTGTTCTACTGATACTCCTAATTATTTTATCGATTGCATTGATTCGCTACCATATAGCACTTAAAAACTTGAGTCAACAGATTGAAGACAAGATTCTCACGGGTAGTATGAAAAGAGTCGGAGTCAGCATTTTTTCCAAACATTTTTTACATCTCTACCAGCAGATTGAGAATCTATTTCAGGAAGTGGAACAATCTCGGTTGGTTATGAAAAGGGAAAAGCAGACTCTGGATATGACCATCAGCAATATCGCTCATGATATTCGGACACCTTTGACTATCGCTTCAGGCTACACTCAACAATTGATAAAGTCTCCTGAAAACAAAGAAGAGACCCTACAAAAAATAGCCCAGCACCTTGATTTAGTTTCCAAACGTTTGGAGGCACTCCTAGAATATCGTCGTTTGATGGAAGGAGCTGTCAAACCGAAACTGGAAGAAGTGGATTTTTCAGCTTTTATCACCAAAAAAACTCTGGCTTATTATGATGTTTTTCAGGCGGCAAATATCACGCTTGATTTTAAGGTTGAAGCTGGTTTAAAAACGAGGACTGATGAGGACTTACTGGATCGAATTTTACAAAATCTGCTTGGAAATGTCCTCAAGCATGGCAAGGAAGAAGCGCGGCTATCTTTGAGAAAGGAAAAGGAACAGCTTGTCTTAGAGATTGCAAACCTTGTCAAACAGCCCATCAAAAGAATAGAAAATCTCAGCAACCGTTTTTATTCTGAAAATCTATCTGATACGGAAGAATCCTCTGGTTTAGGCCTTTATATCACTGAGGAATTATGCCATCTTCTTGGTGCAGAGATGAAACTAAGCACAGATGGGCAGTGGTTATCGGTTTTTATTCACTTTTAACGAAATAAACCTCCTCTGTAGGCTAGAGGAGGTCTTTTTTATAGACTTTTCTTTTTGAAAACTGCCAGTCCACTTAGATTAAAGATTACAATAACAGCTAAGGTAACTATAAGTGTATAGAAAATGGATTCACTATTAGCAGTCATAGCATAGGAAAATTGCAAGGACAAATATGGTAAAAATTTGATATTTGGAAAAATGATCATTGGCATAGAAAGCAAGGTAGAGCTGACCAAATAACCAATAAATACTGCAAGATAAGAATGACTAACATAGAGGATGAAGGAAACAATGGAAAGCCAAGCAAGGAGGCAAAGGAATTGAAGGGAAATGGTTACCAGTAGATTGCCAATAAAGCCATCAGGCATAGTTCCAAATCCATTTAAGATAGTTGCTGGAATAAAGGCAATCACAAGACCGATGATGAGTTGAGAAAGTCCAATGCAAGCCAATACAAAGGCTTTGGCAAGGAAAAACTCGGTACGAGAAACACCCACTGTTAAATTATTTTTATAGAGTTTACCGATTAAATCAACTCCAAGCACGAGGCAGGCTAGGACGATGCAGAGAAAAACGAGGTTTGAACCTTGACTAGATGCGTTGATCAGGGCTTGTATACCATTCCAACCTTGGATTGGTATATCTGGTTCTTCTGTCTGGATTGCCATTAGTTGACCCGTAGCCCCAAAAATAGCCCCCATTAACATGAGTAAAAAGAGAATGAACTCTGTAATCCAGAATCCTTTGGAACGGAAAAGACGGTAAAAGTCTGCTTGAATGGTATGTATCATGATTTTCCTCCTATTGAACCAATTGAGTGAAGTATTCTTCTAGGTTTTGACGGGCATAGTAAATCTCGTCAATAGCAACATCTGACAAGGTTAATTCTTTGAGAATCTGTTTGACATCTTGTTCCTGACCAAAGATGTGGATTTCATTCTCAGGATTAACAACCTTAAACTGGAGCTGGATTTGTTCTTTCAATACTTGACAAGCTTTCTCTTGATCAGCTGTCTTAAGAACAATATAATCCTCACTTAGTGTTTCAAATTCAGCTTTGCTGATTTCACGGATAACCTTGCCTTGATCTAAAATACCAAAGCGATTAGCTAGGAGATAGAGTTCTGACAAGATATGGCTAGAGATGAGAATGGTGATCCCTTTCTCTTGATTGAGCCGTTGAATCATGAGTCGAAATTCTTTGATACCGATTGGGTCGAGACCGTTGATAGGTTCATCTAAAATCAGGAAGTCTGGTTTAGATAGAAGGGCAATGGCGATACCAAGTCTTTGTTTCATTCCTAGCGAGAAATCACGAAAGACTTTCTTACCTGTATCTGCCAAACCTACATAGTCCAGGGTTTCTCGAATGACTTGATCAGCATTTGGAATATGACGAATCATGCAGTAATATTTCAGGTTTTGATAGGCTGTTAAGTGATTATGAGCTACAGGTGATTCGATAACTGAACCTACTCGAGATAGAGACTTGCTCCATTCATTTTCCGAATGGCTAGAGAAGAGGGAAACTGTTCCTTTATCCGCAAAGAGTAGTTGCGTAATGATTTTGATTAAGGTGGTTTTTCCAGCTCCGTTCTTCCCGATAAGTCCATAAATATCTCCCTCTCTTATCGTTAGATGAAGATCCTGAAGGATAGCTTGTTTGTCAAAGTTTTTGGACAATCCATGAATGTCAAGTACTGTTTTCATGTTTCTCTCCTTTTGATTTATTTTGTTAACTTTAGTATAAAGCATAGAAATCAAAGAAAGCTCAAGGATTTCTAAAGAGTTTCTAAAGTTTTAGGAATTCTTAAATATCAAAACCCAGTTGACACGAACTGGGCTTCTTAATTATAGAATATATTTCTCAATGGCACGCGCAACGCCGTCTTCTTCGTTGCTGGCTGTAAGGTCATCAGCTAGAGATTTGACATAATCACTGGCATTTCCCATTGCAATACCAAGCCCTGCAAACTGGAGCATTTCTATATCGTTATTAGCATCGCCCATGGCCATAATTTCTGATGGCTCGATATTCAAAATCTCTGCTAGTCGAGAAAGAGCAGTAGCCTTTGTCGTACCAAGTGGCATAGCTTCATAAATGACAGGCTGCGAACGAACTCCACTAAATCGTTGGCAAAGCTCCTCAGCAAAACGCTCTTCAAAATCATCTGTTTGCTCTTTTGTACCCAAAAACATACCTTGGAACATACGGTACTTACCACTAGTCGCTTCCTCAAGAGAAATTTCAGTCAGGTCTGAAAATACTAGCTTGGCATCATTTTCAATGACTTGATTAGGTTTGCCACCGAGGACGAAATAATGCTCCTCATCAAAAAGAGTCAACTGAACATCACTTTTTTCAGCTAGGTCATAGAGGTACTCGATGTCAGATGGACTGAGTTCTTGCCAATCAACCAGACTCCAGTCACTTGTCTGGTGGGTTGAGCAACCGTTGTTAACAATGACATATTCATTCTGGAGGTCTAGCCCCAGTTTTTTGTAGTAGGGGAGAACACCGAAAAGCGGGCGACCTGTACAAAGTACCAGTTTGACACCTTTTTCAATAGCTTGGTGAATGGCAGTAATGTGAGCTTGCGGGATTTCCTTGGCTTCATTAAGGAGGGTTCCGTCCATATCCAAGGCTAGTAGTTTGATCATAAGTCTTCCTTCTTTATCTTTTGGTATTATTATAGCATATTTTGGAGGAAAGGAGGAGGAATTATTTTCGTAGTTAAATAAAGCCAATGAAATCAATACTTTAGAGAT
>NZ_JVRR01000023.1 GCF_001070715.1 Streptococcus pseudopneumoniae | reverse complement strand
CAACCTGCGGCTAGTTTCCTAGTTTGCTCTTTGATTTTCATTGAGTATTATTTTACCACATTTCATGGAAAAATGGAGAAAAATTTCAGAAAAGATAATGAGAGAACCCAAAGGTTCTCTCATTATCTTTATTCTACTGTTTCTTCCACAGTTTCAACGGCAGTATCCACAACTACTTCTGTTGTTTCTTCATTTCCTTCTTCCTCTACTGGAGGATTAAGGTATTCTTCTTCGTTGATAGCATGTGGTTCAAGGTTACGGTAGCGAGCCATACCAGTACCTGCTGGGATGATCTTACCGATGATAACATTTTCTTTAAGCCCAAGGAGATGGTCTTTCTTACCACGGATAGCCGCGTCAGTAAGGACACGAGTTGTTTCCTGGAAGGAAGCCGCTGACAAGAAACTGTTAGTTTCAAGTGAGGCTTTGGTAATTCCCATAAGGACTGGGCGACCTGTCGCTGGAACGCCACCTGCGATAAGGACATCTTTGTTGGCATCTGTAAAGTCATTGATATCCATGAGGGTACCCATGAGAAGATCTGTGTCACCTGGATCCATGACACGGACTTTACGGATCATTTGACGAACCATTACCTCGATATGTTTGTCACCGATTTCTACCCCTTGGCTACGGTAAACTTTTTGTACTTCACCGAGGAGGTAAGTTTCAACTGACAAGACATCACGAACTGCAAGGAGGCGTTTTGGTTGGATAGAACCTTCTGTAAGAGCAGCACCACGCGCTACTTGGTCCCCAACTTCTACACGCATACGAGCTGTAAATGGAACGACATATTCACCTTCGCCAGTTTCACCCTTAACAAAGACTTTCTTAGTACGAGTTGATGCATCTTCTTCAATAGCTGTAACTTGTCCTTTAACCTCTGTGATAACCGCTTCCCCTTTAGGATTGCGAGCTTCAAAGATTTCTTGGACACGAGGAAGACCCTGAGTGATATCGGTATTTGAGGCAACCCCACCCGTGTGGAAGGTACGCATTGTAAGCTGTGTACCAGGTTCCCCGATAGATTGGGCAGCGATTGTACCAACTGCTTCACCAACTTCAACCGCATCACCAGTCGCCAAGTTGATACCATAACAGTGACGGCAGACACCATGACGAGTGTTACATGTAAATACGGAACGGATAGTCACTTCTTCCACACCAGCATTAACAATTTCACGCGCCTTGTCTTCTGTAATCAACTCATTTGGACCGATAATCACTGCACCAGTTTCTGGATGTTTAACAGTTTTCTTAGTGTAACGACCATTGAGACGCTCTTCTAGAGACTCGATCATCTCTTTTCCTTCTGCGATAGAACGGATCAAGAGACCACGGTCTGTTCCACAGTCATCCTCACGGATGATAACGTCTTGGGCAACGTCAACCAAACGACGAGTCAAGTAACCTGAGTCGGCTGTCTTAAGGGCCGTATCGGTCATACCTTTACGGGCACCGTGAGTTGAGAAGAACATTTCGAGTACTGACAAACCTTCACGGAAGTTTGAAAGGATTGGCAATTCCATGATACGTCCGTTCGGAGCCGCCATCAGACCACGCATACCGGCAAGCTGTGAGAAGTTTGAGATATTACCACGGGCTCCAGAGTCCATCATCATAACGATTGGGTTCTTAGGATCTTGGTTGGCAATCAAACGTTTCTCTAGTTTTTCACGGGCAGCACGCCATTCAGCTGTAACAGCATTGTAACGCTCGTCGTCTGTGATCATACCACGACGGAATTGTTTTGTGATTTGTTCTACACGTTTGTGTGATTCTTCAATGATTTCAGCCTTGTCATCAACGACTGGGATATCGGCAATACCCACTGTCAATCCTGCAAGAGTTGAGTGGTGGTAACCGAGGTTCTTCATACGGTCAAGTAGAGCAGAAGTTTCTGTCGTACGGAAACGTTTGAAGATTTCAGCGATGATATTTCCAAGATTTTTCTTCTTGAATGGAGGGTTAAGTTCAAGATTGCTGATAGCTTCCTTGATATCTCCACCAAGTGGCAAGAAGTATTTAGCTGGAACGCCTTCTGTTAAGTTGGCATTGTTTGGTTCTTGCAAATATGGTAGACCCTCTGGCATGATGTCATTGAAAAGGATTTTACCAACTGTCGTAAGCAAGACCTTGTGTTTTTGCTCTTCTGTCCAAGGCTTATTGAGGCTGTCTGTTGCAATACCAACACGTGAGTGGAGGTGAACATAACCATTACGGTAAGCCATGACAGCTTCATCACGGTCTTTGAAGACCATTCCTTCACCTTCACGACCAGCTTCTTCCATGGTCAAGTAGTAGTTACCCAAAACCATGTCCTGAGATGGAGTAACAACCGGTTTCCCATCTTTCGGGTTCAAGATGTGCTCAGCAGCCAACATCAAGATACGAGCTTCTGCTTGGGCTTCTTCTGAAAGCGGTACGTGGATGGCCATTTGGTCCCCGTCAAAGTCAGCATTGTAGGCTTCACAGACAAGTGGGTGCAAGCGAAGGGCCTTACCATCAATCAAGACTGGCTCGAAGGCTTGGATACCCAAACGGTGAAGGGTCGGTGCGCGGTTCAAAAGTACTGGGTGTTCTTTGATCACTTCTTCAAGGATATCCCAGATGCGTTCGTCTCCACGTTCCACCAAGCGTTTAGCTGCTTTAACGTTTTGCACGATATCACGCGCAACGATTTCACGCATCACGAATGGTTTAAAGAGCTCGATCGCCATTTCACGTGGCACACCACATTGGTACATCTTAAGCGTTGGACCAACGGCGATAACGGAACGTCCTGAGAAGTCAACACGTTTACCGAGCAAGTTTTGACGGAAGCGTCCTTGTTTACCTTTAAGCATGTGGCTCAATGATTTCAGTGGACGGCTACCTGGTCCTGTGATTGGACGACCACGACGACCATTGTCAATCAAAGCGTCAACCGCTTCTTGAAGCATACGCTTCTCATTTTGAACGATAATACCTGGTGCATTCAACTCAAGCAAACGAGCCAAACGGTTGTTACGGTTGATAACACGGCGGTAAAGGTCATTCAAGTCAGATGAGGCAAAACGGCCACCATCCAACTGCAACATTGGACGAAGATCTGGTGGAATAACCGGAAGGATGTTAAGAATCATCCATTCAGGTTTGTTTCCAGACTTGTAAAAGGCATCCAAAACATCCAAACGACGGATGGCTTTGACACGTTT
Organism: Streptococcus pseudopneumoniae; assembly: GCF_001070715.1. Classification (GTDB taxonomy): domain Bacteria; phylum Bacillota; class Bacilli; order Lactobacillales; family Streptococcaceae; genus Streptococcus; species Streptococcus pseudopneumoniae_H. The sequence goes on along the minus strand of NZ_JVRR01000023.1, from coordinate 5,034 downwards.
TTGTCCAGTAGCTGTTTTCAACTCTTCTTTGAGTTCAGCAATTTCTTTTTCAAGATCTACTTGTTTCAAAAGGTCTTGGATAGCTTCGGCACCCATCTTGGCAACGAATGATCCATAACCATACTCACGCAAGCGCTCACGGTATTCGCGCTCTGTCATGATAGACTTGTGCTCAAGTGGTGTATCCTTAGGATCAATCACCACATAAGCCGCAAAGTAGATAACTTCCTCGAGGGCACGAGGGCTCATATCAAGGGTCAAGCCCATACGGCTTGGAATCCCCTTGAAGTACCAGATGTGAGATACAGGAGCTTTCAACTCGATGTGCCCCATACGCTCACGACGAACTTTCGTACGCGTTACTTCAACCCCACAGCGGTCACAAACAATCCCTCTGTAACGAATGCGTTTGTACTTACCACAAGCACATTCCCAGTCTTTTGTAGGTCCAAAGATAACTTCATCAAAGAGACCTTCACGTTCTGGTTTCAAGGTACGGTAATTGATTGTTTCAGGTTTTTTGACTTCTCCATAAGACCATGAACGGACTTTACTTGGAGAAGCCAGGGTGATTTGCATACTTTTAAAACGATTTACATCAACCACTATTTCTTCCCTTTCTATTCTAAGTGAACTGCCTATTCTTATTCAGCAGCTTCTTCTGTTGCTTCCGCTTTTGTTGCTTTTTCAGCTTCTTCAGCTTCAAAGGCTGCTTTAGCCTCTTGGGCTGCTTTTTCGCGGGCTTTTTCAAGGTCATCTACGTGGATGACATCTTCGTCCATTCCTTCATCCAAGTCGCGAAGTTCCACTTCTTGGTCATCTTCGTCTAGGACACGCATGTCAAGACCAAGAGATTGCAATTCTTTGACAAGAACTCGGAAGGATTCTGGCACACCTGGTTTTGGAATTGGTTTTCCTTTTGTAATGGCTTCATAAGCTTTCAAACGTCCGTTGATATCGTCAGACTTGTAAGTCAAGATTTCTTGAAGGACATTTGATGCACCGTAGGCTTCAAGAGCCCAAACCTCCATCTCACCGAAACGTTGTCCACCAAACTGAGCTTTACCTCCGAGTGGTTGTTGGGTAACGGTTGAGTATGGTCCGACTGAACGCGCATGCAATTTATCATCAACCATGTGGTGGAGTTTGATCATGTACATGACACCAACTGACACACGGTTATCAAATGGTTCACCAGTACGGCCATCGTAAAGGATTGTCTTGGCATCGCTATCCATACCTGCTTCTTTAACAGTTGACCAAAGATCTTCAGAACTTGCTCCGTCAAAGACTGGTGTTGCGATATGAATACCCAGAGTACGAGCAGCCATACCAAGGTGGAGCTCCATAACCTGACCGATATTCATACGTGATGGCACCCCAAGTGGGTTCAACATGATATCGACTGGAGTTCCGTCTGGAAGGTAAGGCATGTCTTCTACAGGAACGATACGAGAGACAACCCCTTTGTTTCCGTGACGTCCGGCCATCTTATCTCCGACCTTGATCTTACGTTTTTGAGCGATGTAGACGCGAACCAGCATGTTAACACCTGATTGCAACTCATCTCCATTTGCACGTGTAAAGATTTTAACATCACGAACGACACCATCGGCACCGTGTGGTACACGAAGAGAAGTATCACGCACTTCACGAGATTTATCTCCGAAGATAGCGTGCAAGAGGCGTTCTTCAGCTGAAAGGTCTTTCTCACCCTTAGGTGTTACTTTACCTACAAGGATATCGCCTTCTTTAACCTCAGCACCGATACGGATAATACCCATTTCGTCAAGGTCTTTAAGAGCGTCTTCCCCAACATTTGGAATTTCACGAGTGATTTCTTCAGGCCCAAGCTTTGTATCGCGCGTTTCTGATTCGTATTCTTCAAGGTGAACAGAGGTATAGACATCGTCTTTAACCAAGCGTTCGCTCATGATAACGGCATCCTCGAAGTTGTAACCTTCCCAAGTCATGTAGGCAACGATTGGGTTTTGTCCAAGTGCCATTTCTCCATTTTCCATGGAAGGTCCGTCAGCAATGAAATCGCCTTTTTCAACGACATCGCCAACTTTTACGAGCGTACGTTGGTTGTATGCAGTACCTGAGTTTGAACGACGGAATTTTTGGATGTGGTAAACATCCAATGAACCATCTTCACGACGAACTTCTACCTTGTCAGCATCTGCGTAAGTAACTTTACCATCATACTGAGCAATCACAGCCGCACCAGAATCGTGGGCCGCTTGGTATTCCATACCAGTACCAACGTAAGGTGCCTGAGGATTGATCAATGGCACAGCCTGACGTTGCATGTTGGCTCCCATGAGGGCACGGTTGGAGTCATCGTTTTCCAAGAAAGGAATACATGCTGTCGCAACGGCAACTACCTGTTTTGGTGATACGTCCATGTAGTCAACAACATTCGCTGGATACTCTTGGTTGACCCCTTGGTGACGTCCCATGACAACTTTCTCAGCAAATGTTCCATCTTCATTCAGACGAGAATTAGCCTGTGCTACAGTAAATTCATCTTCTTCATCGGCTGTCAACCAAACGATTTCGTTCGTAACAACACCTGTTTCACGGTCAACTTTACGGTATGGTGTTTGAACAAAACCATACTTATTCAAGTGTCCGTAAGATGACAAGTTATTGATCAAACCGATGTTAGGCCCTTCAGGTGTCTCGATTGGACACATACGGCCGTAGTGAGTGTAGTGTACGTCACGTACTTCATATCCAGCGCGGTCACGCGTCAAACCACCAGGTCCTAAGGCTGACAAACGGCGTTTGTGAGACAACTCAGAAAGTGGATTGTGTTGGTCCATGAACTGTGACAACTGTGATGAACCAAAGAATTCTTTCACCGCAGCTGTTACAGGACGGATATTGATGATTTGTTGTGGTGTCAAGACTTCGTTGTCCTGAACAGACATACGTTCACGGACATTACGTTCCATACGAGAAAGTCCAAGGCGTACTTGGTTGGCAAGCAATTCACCAACTGCACGGATACGACGGTTCCCAAGGTGGTCGATATCATCTACACGGCCAAGTCCTTCAGCCAAGTTGAGGAAGTAACTCATCTCAGCAAGGATATCTGCAGGAGTGACGATACGAACCTTGTCATCTGGATTAGCATTACCGATGATGGTTACAACACGGTCTGGATCAGTTGGTGCAACAACCTTGAATTTTTGAAGAACAACTGGCTCAGTCACAACGGCTGCATCATTCGGAATGTAAACAATCTTGTTCAAATCACCATCCAAATAGCTTTCAATACTTTCAATCACGCTACGAGTCATGATTGTACCAGCTTCTACCAAGATTTCTCCTGTTTCAGGGTCTACCAATGGCTCAGCAATGGTTTGATTGAGCAAACGTGTTTTAACATTGAGTTTTTTATTGATTTTGTAGCGACCAACTGCTGCCAAGTCATAGCGACGTGGATCAAAGAAACGAGCTACAAGCAAGCTACGTGAGCTTTCAGCAGTCTTAGGCTCACCTGGACGAAGGCGTTCGTAAATTTCTTTCAAGGCTTCGTCTGTACGAGAATCCATTGGGTTCTTGTGGATATCTTTTTCAACAGTGTTGCGAACCAATTCGCTATCACCAAAAATATCAAAGATTTCATCATCACCTGAGAAACCAAGCGCACGAACCAAGGTCGTAAATGGAATCTTACGAGTACGGTCGATACGAGTGTAGGCAATATCTTTTGAGTCGCTTTCAAGTTCCAACCAAGCTCCACGGTTAGGGATAACAGTTGAACCGTAGCCCACTTTACCGTTTTTATCAACTTTATCGTTAAAGTAAACACCTGGTGAGCGGACCAACTGAGATACGATGATACGTTCACCACCATTGATGATGAAAGTACCCATTTCTGTCATGATTGGGAAATCACCAAAGAAAACTTCTTGGGTCTTGATTTCGCCTGTTTCTTTATTGATCAAGCGGAAGGTTACAAAAATTGGTGCTGAGTAGCTAGCATCGTGGATACGAGCCTCTTCTAGCGTGTATTTGGGTTCCTTGATTTCATATCCAACAAATTCCAACTCCATTGTGTCTGTGAAGTTTGAAATTGGCAATACATCTTCAAACACTTCCTTAAGACCATGGTCTAGGAAATCTTTGAATGAGTCAGTTTGAATTTCAATCAAATTTGGTAAGTCAAGAACTTCTTTGATTCTTGAAAAACTACGACGGGTACGATGTTTCCCGTATTGAACGTCATGTCCTGCCAAGATGATTCTCCTTTGTAAATAAGTTCCAAGCCTTGTCAATTAGGCTTTTCTAATCGTCATATGGTTGTAAAACCCCTATCACCGTGTCCTCTTGATGAATTTTCAGAATCTTTAAGCCTTTGTTACAAATACTCAAAATACTGAAAAAAAGCACAAAAAGAGCAGCTAAATCTGACTTTTTCAGAAGATTTAACTGCTGTGAGCCTTGTCTGGACAATATTTCAGACAAAACCTACGACAAATGATTACTCATATTATACCCTATTTAGCTAGATTTTTCAAGGGGATTAACGATTTTTTGACAAAATCTTTTCCTATAAAAAATTGTACTTCTTTGTTTTTCGAAATACCCTTAGCTTGTTTCGTACGGCAGGGTTCTCTTAGGACTTTTACCATTTCTTGAAAAGTACTTCTTTTATACTAGACTTGTTCGATATCTTATCAGTTACAATATATATATAGTTGTGGATTATTTTAGCTGATTTAAAGATACGAAAACTAAAAACTATGGCTAAGTTGGAACTAGCTTGTTTCTTAGCAGTTTTTCCTTTTCTAGGATACAGCAGATTCTGTTTGGTTAATCCAACTTTAGCAAGTTAGCTTTTCCAAATTTGATTATTTTAACCTGATGTCAAACTCTTTAAACACAATACGTAAGTCCTTTAGCACTCTTTGACGCCCTCGGAAACGTTCATTTCTTAAGACGCGTTCTAGTTCTTCTTGTTTCTCTTTACTTTGTTTGTTTCTATAATCTCTTAGTGTTTCATGAAAGAGATAATAATCA
>NZ_JVRR01000022.1 GCF_001070715.1 Streptococcus pseudopneumoniae | reverse complement strand
TTGTCTCGCACCTAACGGAGCGAGACGGACTGAAAGTCACATAATAAAAAAAAACAGAACTAGCATGAACTAGTTCTGTCTACTTTTACCCAATCACACTTCCGTTTGGTACAGCTGGATCAACTGTGAGAAGGGTTAATTGTCCATCATGTTCAGCTGAGAGGATCATACCTTGGCTAACATATTTCTTCATCATTTTACGAGGTTTGAGGTTGGCAACAATTTGAACTTTCTTGCCGACCAATTCTTGTTCATTTGGATAGTATTTTGCAATCCCTGAGAGGATTTGACGATCTTGACCATCACCAGCATCTAAGCGGAATTGGAGCAACTTATCAGAACCTTCTACTTTAGACACTTCTTTGACTTCTGCGACACGGATTTCGACCTTGTCAAAGTCTTCAAACTTGATTTCATCCTTGTTTAGTTTGAGTTCGACTTCGTCTGGATTCCATTCTTTTTCGACAGCTGGCTTGTTGCCTTCCATTTGTTCCTTGATATAGGCGATTTCTTCTTCCATATCCAGACGTGGGAAGATTGGCGTTCCTTTGGCAACAACAGTCACATCTGCTGGGAAGTCAGCCAAGCTCAAGTTCTCAAGACTCGCTACTTCATCCAAACCAAGTTGAGTCAAGACTGCACGACTGGTTTCCATCATAAATGGTTCAATCAAGTGAGCAACGACACGAAGGCTGGCTGCCAAGTGGCTCATAACACTTGCCAATTGGTCACGAAGAGCTTCATCCTTGGCCAAAACCCATGGTGCGGTCTCATCGATGTATTTATTGGTACGAGAGATAAGGGTCCAAACCGCTTCAAGCGTACGTGGGTAGTCAACTGCTTCCATGTGTGTATGGTAGTCTGCGATTGATTGTTCTGCAACCTCAGCAAGAGCATTGTCAAATTCAGTCACACCTTCTACATAGGCAGGAATTTGTCCATCAAAGTACTTGTTAATCATAGAAACCGTACGGTTGAGGAGGTTTCCAAGGTCATTGGCTAATTCATAGTTAATACGGCCTACATAGTCTTCTGGAGTGAAGGTTCCGTCTGAACCAACTGGAAGGCTACGCATGAGGTAGTAACGAAGCGGATCTAGTCCATAACGCTCTACCAACATTTCAGGGTAAACGACATTCCCTTTAGATTTAGACATTTTACCATCTTTCATGACAAACCAACCATGGGCAATCAAACGATCAGGTAATTTAACATCCAACATCATAAGAAGGATTGGCCAGTAGATTGAGTGGAAGCGAAGGATGTCTTTTCCAACCATGTGGAAGACTGTTCCATTCCAGAACTTGTCAAAATTACCATGTTCGTCTTGACCGTAACCAAGAGCTGTCGCATAGTTAAGAAGGGCATCAATCCAAACGTAGACAACGTGTTTTGGGTTTGATGGGACTGGCACACCCCAAGTAAAAGTTGTACGAGAAACTGCCAAATCCTCCAAACCTGGCTCGATAAAGTTGCGCAACATTTCATTCAGACGACCATCTGGAGTGATGAATTCAGGATGAGCTTTGAAAAAGTCTACCAAACGATCTTGGTATTTGCTGAGGCGAAGGAAGTATGATTCTTCGGATACCCATTCAACCTCGTGACCTGATGGAGCAATACCGCCAGTCACATTTCCAGCTTCATCACGAAATACTTCTGCAAGCTGGCTTTCTGTAAAGAATTCTTCATCTGATACTGAATACCAGCCAGAGTATTCACCCAAGTAAATATCATCTTGAGCCAGCAAGCGCTCAAAGACCTGTGCGACAACTTTTTCGTGGTAGTCATCAGTTGTACGGATAAATTTATCGTATGAAATATTTAGTAATTGCCAGAGTTCTTTAACTCCAACTGCCATTCCATCAACATAGGCTTGTGGTGTAATGCCAGCTTCTTCCGCTTTTTGTTGAATCTTTTGACCATGCTCATCAAGACCTGTCAGATAAAAGACATCGTAGCCCATTAGGCGTTTGTAACGGGCTAGGACATCACAGGCGATGGTTGTGTAGGCAGAACCGATATGAAGTTTCCCAGATGGATAGTAAATCGGCGTTGTAATATAAAAATTCTTTTCAGACATAATTTTTCCTTTCCAGGCAAATGAAACCTGTTTTTCTAACACTTCATTATATCACATTTTTAAGGATTTTCGATAGGGAAATCTATACAAAAACAAGATAGACGAGTGTCCATCTTGTTAATCTTATTCATAACGAAGGGCTTCGATTGGATCAAGTTTCGATGCCTTGTTGGCTGGCAAAACTCCAAAAATCATACCCACGCTAGCCGAAACTGCAAGACTAAATAGGGCAACTGGAATTGATACTCCAACTTCTATACCCGCAATCAAACCTTGCAGTAACAAACCTGCTAAGGCAGTTAAACCACTTGCAATTGTCAAGCCAATTAATCCACCTAACAAGGTCAAAATCATGGATTCAATCAAAAACTGGATTAAAATGTTGGCACGAGTTGCACCCAAAGCCTTACGGAGACCAATCTCACGGGTACGCTCTGTAACAGAAACCAGCATGATGTTCATAACACCAGTTCCTCCAACAAAGAGGGAAATCCCTGCGATGGAACTGATAATCGTCGTCATAAAACTAAACGATTGTTGAATTTCTGCAAATGTAAGCGACTCATCTGCCACCTGATATTCTCCCTGTTGCAAGCCTGCAAGTTCTGTCATTTTTCGTGCCAGTTCTGGACCCAGAGTTGGAGTTAAACTGGTATCATTCACTCGAAAGACAATACTAGCTATTTCATCTACATTAAAATTCGCAGCAAGGGAGATATTGGTAGTAATAGGCAAGCCACCAAACCCATATATTTTTGACCTTTTAGCCTCTGGACTAGTATAAACCCCAATGACTCGGTAACTAAAATCATTGACTTCTACAACCTTGTTAATAGCCTCTTGTGGAGAGCCAAATAAACTAATGGACAATTCCTCATCTAGCAAAATGACACTTGCAAACTCTTTGAAATCTTGCTCTCTTAGACTACGACCTGCAATAATTTCATTCTTAACAGCGTCCATGTAAGTTCTGTTTCCACCTGTCAAATTAGCATTCTCAACCTTTTTATCTTGATAGGTCAAGATGGCATTCGTTGAATTGGTTACATAGTAACTATCCACTCCCTTGAGTTTAGCTGCCTCTTGAACCCAGGATTCTTGCGGTTTTGGCGGTTCAACAGGAACTTCCTCTTCTTTTCCAGAAACCGTAAAAGCTGATTGTTTCTGAGTAAAAGACCCATCTTTACTTTTTTTAGGAGAGAAGAAGACGCTAATATTTTTCTGAGATTTGGTCATATCTTTATTGACTTGACGAGATAGGGAATCTCCCAAAGCCATAATCACAACAACTGATGAAACACCGATAATAATCCCAATCATGGTAAGCAAAGAACGCATCTTGTGAGCCATGATAGATGAAAAGGCAAATTTCAGATTCTGCATCTTAGTTTTCCTCCTTTCCTAACTGAGCACTGTCAGACGAAATGACTCCATCTCGAATGACAATCTGACGTTTAGCATAGGCGGCAATCTCAGGCTCATGCGTTACCATGATAATGGTTTTTCCTTCTTTGTTCAAGTCAACCAATAGTTGCATAATTTGATTTCCTGTTTTGGTATCCAAGGCTCCTGTCGGTTCGTCTGCTAAGATAATAGAAGGATTGTTTACCAAGGCACGCGCAATAGCCACACGTTGCTTTTGACCACCAGATAATTCCGAAGGCAAATGATGACTACGTTCTGTCAATTCAACCTTATCTAGATATTCCTCAGCTAACTTGCGACGTTTTGAAGCCGAAACTCCTGCGTAAATCAAGGGCAATTCTACATTTTGCAGAGCATTGAGTTTAGATAGAAGAAAGAACTGCTGAAAGACAAAACCGATTTGTTGGTTGCGAACCTTAGCTAGTTGTTTTTCACCCAATCCAGCCACTTCTTGACCTTCAAGATAATACTCTCCACTAGTTGGTGTATCCAACATCCCAATCGTATTCATGAGAGTAGACTTACCAGAACCAGATGGTCCCATAATGGCAACAAACTCACCCTCATTCACTTCTAGGTTGATATTTTTGAGAACCTGCAGTTCTTGGTCACCGTTACGGTAGCTTCTGCAGATATTTTTTAGACTAATTAGTTGCTTCATCAGCCTTCACCTCTTTTCCTTCCTCTAGAGAAGACGTTGGGTTACTGATGACCTTGACTCCATTTGTCAGACCTGAAGTGATTTCTTGGTTGTCTGCATCAGCATTACCCAAACCAACTTCCACTTTCTTGGCCTTTTTCTGCTCGTCAAGCACCCAGACATAGTTCTTATCATTTTCAGTCACAACACTTGTTAGAGGAACCAAAATGGCTTTACTCTTATTTTTGACCTCAACACTTACTGAGAATCCTTGTTTCAAATCACCAATTTCACTTGTAACATCGATGGTATATGGATATTTAGAACCAGAATTACCGCCTGCTGCTACAGCTGTACTTGCTGCTTCGCCATTGTTTTTAGGGTAATCAGAGATATAGCTTAATTTCCCAGTCCATTTTTTATCAGGATACACTTTAGAAGTAAAGCTTACTTCTTGACCTACAGATAGGTTGGCGAGGTTATATTCAGAAAGTTCTCCCTTAACTTGCAAGTTTTCATTACTTACGACATGAACGACTACTTGGCTAGCTCCTGTTGGAGATTTAGAAACATTGTGGTTGACTTCGACCACAGTTCCCTCTAGGGTACTGAGAACCGTCATTGCATCTAACTGACTTTGAGCCTTACTTAATTGCGCTGCAGCGTCTGCACGCGCATCACGGGCATCACCCAACTGAGCGTCAATAGAAGCAACAGAATTTCCAGCCACTGGAGTTGGGCTTTGCACCGTTGCATCTTCTCCTCCTGCTGGCGCAGAGGCTTGAGGAGCTGGAGCTGAAACGGCTTCATTTCGTGCTTGATTGAGTTCATTGATATGACGATCTGCCTTAGCGACTGCTCGGCTAGCTGAATCATAGGCCGCCTGCGCTTCTGAACTACTGTACTTGACTAAAGCCTGCCCTTCGCTGACCTTATCGCCCACAGAAACAAGGATTTCATCTAAATCTCCCTTACTAGCGTCAAAATAAACATACTGTTCATTTTTTGCTGTTACTGTCCCTGACAATAAAACAGAGGATGCCACGCTTCCTTCCTTGGCAACAACAAGATGAGTAGCCTCATCTTTTACAGCAGTCTGAGAAGGTTGTCTAAAGAGTAAAATCCCCCCAGCACCCAATACAACTACACTTGCAGCACCAATTGCTGCATACAATTGCCACTTTTTAGCTTTACCATTCTTTTTCATAATGAAACTCCTTTTTGATTTAAAGTTCTTAACAATATTATACAAAAATTATCAATTTGAAACAATAACATTTCAGAACGAAATAATGACATTTCAGGATTTAATTATTGTTCGGGATTCATTTTACAATCATTGTACTAGTTATATCATACACTTTATTTTTCTTTTTTGCAAGCCTTTTCTTGAATTTTTTTGTACGTAGCAGATTTTTGCAATCAAATCAAAAAAAAGATAGAATATGACTATCAAAAAATGACACTCGACTATTTAAAAGAGTACAAAGGAGTTTTCAATGAGAGAATACGATATCATCGCTATCGGTGGAGGTAGCGGAGGAATTGCTACCATGAACCGTGCTGGTGAACACGGAGCTAAAGCAGCCGTTATTGAGGAAAAGAAACTAGGTGGAACCTGTGTCAATGTCGGCTGTGTTCCGAAAAAAATCATGTGGTACGGGGCGCAAATCGCTGAGACTTTCCATCAATTTGGAGAAGACTACGGCTTTAAGAATACTGATCTTAACTTTGACTTTGCAACCCTACGTCGCAATCGTGAAGCCTACATCGATCGCGCTCGTTCTTCTTATGATGGCAGTTTTAAACGTAACGGTGTAGACTTAATTGAAGGTCATGCTGAATTTGTAGATTCTCATACTGTCAGCGTAAATGGTGAATTGATTCGTGCTAAACATATCGTGATTGCTACTGGTGCCCATCCAAGTATTCCAAATATTCCTGGTGCTGAGCTAGGTGGCTCTTCTGATGATGTATTTGCTTGGGAAGAATTGCCAGAGTCAGTTGCTATTCTAGGCGCTGGTTATATCGCTGTGGAATTGGCTGGCGTACTCCACACCTTTGGTGTCAAGACAGACCTCTTTGTTCGCCGCGATCGTCCTTTACGTGGTTTTGATTCTTACATCGTTGAAGGTTTGGTCAAGGAAATGGAAAGAACAAACTTACCACTTCACACTCACAAAGTCCCTGTTAAGTTAGAAAAAACTGCTGAAGGCATTACCATTCATTTCGAAGATGGTACTAGTCACACAGCTAGTCAAGTTATCTGGGCTACTGGTCGCCGTCCAAACGTTAAGGGCTTGCAACTTGAAAAAGCTGGAGTAACTCTGAACGAACGTGGCTTTATCCAAGTGGATGAATACCAAAATACTGTTGTTGAGGGAATCTATGCTCTAGGTGATGTAACAGGCGAAAAAGAACTAACTCCAGTTGCTATCAAGGCTGGACGTACTTTATCTGAACGTCTCTTTAACGGAAAAACAACTGCAAAAATGGACTACACAACTATTCCAACCGTTGTCTTTTCACACCCTGCTATCGGAACTGTTGGATTGACAGAAGAACAAGCTATTAAAGAATACGGACAAGACCAAATCAAGGTTTACAAATCAAGCTTTACTTCTATGTACTCTGCTTGCACTGGCAACCGTCAAGAAACACGTTTCAAATTGATCACAGCTGGTTCAGAAGAAAAAGTTGTCGGACTTCATGGAATTGGCTACGGCGTTGATGAAATGATTCAAGGATTTGCTGTTGCTATCAAAATGGGAGCAACCAAGGCAGACTTTGATGCAACTGTGGCGATTCACCCAACTGCATCCGAAGAATTTGTAACCATGCGTTAATCGAAATAAAAGAAGCTGATGCAACTGTGTCTGCTTCTTTTTTGATGTTTTCAAATCAACAAAACAATTATCCAACTTAACCAATAAGCAAAATCGGCCGTTACAATTTTTGTTACCTTGTTTTCAAAAACAGGTTGACAATGACTACTCTACGAGTATAATAGTTACTATATATCAGAAAAGAGGTTAACTATTTTGAAAAAAGCTCACGTTTATGCTACCCCTGCTATTGGGGCTGCTCTCATTGCTGTTTTGGCACAAATCAGTCTTCCAATTGGACCCGTCCCCTTCACTCTGCAAAACTTTGCTATCGGCTTGATTGCTACTGTCTTTAGACCGAGAGAGGCTGTACTTTCTGCTGGACTCTATCTTCTTCTAGGTGCTATCGGTCTTCCTGTCTTTGCAGGAGGTGGAGCTGGATTGCAGGCGTTGGTTGGTCCTACTGCAGGCTATCTTTGGTTTTATCTCGTTTACTCTGGACTTACTTCCTCTCTAACCAACAGCAAGAGTGGTGTTGTCAAGATTTTTCTTGCAAACCTCTTGGGTGATGCACTTGTCTTTATCGGAGGGATTCTTAGCTTGCATTTCCTAGCTGGAATGGCATTTGAAAAAGCTCTTGTTGTGGGGGTCATTCCCTTTATCATTCCAGACCTTGGTAAACTTCTAGCTATTAGTTTTATTAGCCGTCCACTACTTCAACGCCTTAAAAATCAGGCTTACTTCGCTAACTAAAAAAGGATATCGAGTTGTCATGACTCAGTATCCTTTTCTTTCATTTTGAAAACTTATACTCTTCGAAAATCAAATTCAAACCACGTCAGCTTCGCCTTGC
>NZ_JVRR01000021.1 GCF_001070715.1 Streptococcus pseudopneumoniae | reverse complement strand
TCTAAAAACTAACCTTTAACCCCATTCAAACGTCTCACACTAACTTCCACTTCTACTAACAGTGGAACTTCGTTTGGGAATTTAGCATTTTTTTATTTGATGTGATTCGAATGTGATAATGTCTTTAGTAAATCGAACGTGAAAATGTCTCATTTGATAGAATAGTCATATGAAAAGGATCCAACTAAATATGAATGAAACGAAAAAATATCTTGTGATAACAGCTATTGCCCAATGAAAAAAACAAAGAAACGAGCCTGTGTCGAACTCAATCTTTCTGAAAGACAAATCAATCGTCTGCTACTAGTCTATCAACAGAAAGGAAAAGAAGCCTTCAGACACGGAAGCAGAAATCGAAAACCAAAACAGGCAATCCCTGATGAAATCAAAGAACGTGTCCTAAAGCGATACCTCTCCTATGAAACATATAAACCAAATGTTCTTCATTTCTGTGAATTACTAGCTGAAGAAGAGGGAATTAAGCTCTCTGATACAACTGTTAGAAAAATACTCTATAAGGAAAACATTCTCCTAAGTCTCACAGAAAGACAAAGAAGAGAGTAAGAAAACAAGCTAAACTGAACCTGAATCAACCCCTAGACAATCCAATCTTACCGACGGCTGAAGACTTCCTGGAAGACCCTAAAAAGGTATATCCTAGTAGACCCAGAAAGAAATTTACTGGAGAACTCATCCAAATGGATGCCAGCCCTCATGCCTGGTTTGGAGCAGAAACCACCAACTTACACTTAGCCATTGATGATGCTTCCGGCCATATCCTAGGGGCTTATTTTGATAAACGTGAACATAAAAGTCAAAAATAGTAATGAATTTTACACTGACGTAGAAACTACTCCAATTGATAACCATACCCTAATAGCCGCGGTTCTTAACCCTATGTATCACCTTTTTTTCTTGCCAAAAAATCACCTTTTCTTGATTTTTAATCCTATTTGCTGTATGATAAGGGAAAAGAAAGGGGGTAGAGATATGGCTTTTACCAATACCCACATGCGGTCAGCTAGTTTTGGCATTGTTACCAGCTTGCCTGATGACGTTATTGACTCTTTTTGGTATATCATCGACCATTTCTTAAAAAATGTCTTTGAATTGGAAGAAGAACTTGAGTTTCAATTGCTTAATAACCAAGGAAAGATTACCTTCCACTTTTCAAGCCAACACCTCCCTACAGCCATTGATTTTGACTTTAACCACCCTTTCGACCCTCTTTATCCCCCCAGAGTCTTGGTTTTAGATATGGACGGTAGAGAGACTATCCTCCTCCCAGAAGAAAATGACCTATTTTAATACTCAATGAAAATCAAAGAGCAAACTAGGAAGCTAGCCGCAAGCTGTA
>NZ_JVRR01000020.1 GCF_001070715.1 Streptococcus pseudopneumoniae | reverse complement strand
AAACCACGTCAGCTCTATCTGCAACCTCAAAACAGTGTTTTGAGCAACCTACGGCTAGCTTCCTAGTTTGCTCTTTAATTTTCATTGAGTATAAAATAAGAAAAGAGCATAGTATCAAGCCTTGAAAAAGCTTGATACTATGCGTCTTATTGTTTAAAAATCTATAAAATTTCTCCTCAAAATAAATTTTCCTAACCTTATTTTTCCTTTTTTCTACAATCAAGGTTTCCAAACCAACCTTCATCATATCCGTGAGGGTATTTTAACGTTCTCCTGCAGTTCAATCTTTACCTGAATTGACTAGACTATCAAAAAGGATCATGATTGCATAAGCATCAACGTGGTGTTGAGCTACCGCATCCATTTCCACAGCTTTAATTCTCCTTTTCCAAGCTCAGTATTCTATTCAAAGAAAGGACATCAAATAACAAAATATTCCCAACTTGAGTAATCATATTTAGTTTTTTAGAAATATAGTCAGCTTGTCCAGTAAAACAAGGCTAGCTATTTGTGGAAAATCGTACTGTGGTCAATCATTATAAATTAGAAATTTAACACAGATACCCTGTAGCTAAGAGTGTTTATTTTTTTATACAGTTCACTCACCTTTTCTTGATTTTGATATTTCATAAAATCACAAACTAAAATATCTCGATTTTCTCCAATTCTAACTGGTAAGCGAATCTAAAAAATTATGCAATTTTTCATTCATTTCAGAATAATCGTTACCACGCAATTCTTCAGGTGATTGAACAAAAGGTAATCTTTTATTCTGTTCTTTCAATTGTTCTTCACCATCAGCATCAATTAATAAATCAATCGCTTTTTCATCAAACTCTAAATGTACTTGGAAAGCATAATGTTTAGGACTAAATCGAACAATCTGTCGTGGACAACCTTGACTGGTAGCAAGGATTACTGCTTCGTCTGTCAATCCCGGCATATCACCATGCCAGTGACCAACTAAAAGCTCTCTACCAAAATGTTTGAGGTGTTTATCTGCTAGTCCTTGACTAGTCATCCTAATAGGGAATACACCTATTTCTCTTTCAGGACTATGCTCATATTGTCCCCCATAAGCTACAGACAGTAGTTGCGCCCCCAAACATACACCTACAATATACTTATCTTCTTCTATTGCTTGGCTAATGAGTCTAATTTCTTCTTTTGGATGATAATAAGGGAAATGTTCTTTATCTTCATCAGGAGATTGAGGACCTCCCATAATGATAAGAAAATCAATGCCAGAAATTGTTTTAGGTAAAGCTTCTCCCTTATAAACTTTAGTTATTCCAATATCATGACCTCTTGATTGTACCCAAGTTAGATAAGCACCTGGGACTTCAAAACTCTCATGTAGTATAAAATGCACTTTCATTATTTTTTCCTAACACCTTTTTTAACTTAATGGACGGTTATTTGATTTATGAATTGTCAACACAAATTACCATTAAACTTGCTCGATATCTTGCTTCAAATAGTCATCGAACAAGTCTATTAACTTTAATCTCTTTCAGGTAAAGTTTTTAATGATTATCCAAAAAACTTATAATTCTTACCCATAAAATAGAAAAAGAAGCTCAAATTTAAGAGCTTCTTTGGAGACAAGTTAAAGCAATTTATATCATTTTAACTTTTTACAGTTATTAAAATGCTGTTACATCAAGGATTCTTAGCCTAAGTTACTCTTATCTATTATTCCCATTCAACTGTTGCAGGTGGTTTACTTGTAATATCATAGACGATGCGGTTAACATGATCCACTTCGTTTACGATACGTACAGAAATCTTTTGAAGGACATCCCAAGGAATTTTGGCAAAATCAGCAGTCATACCATCAATAGAGGTGATGGCACGGATTGCAATTGTATAGTCATACGTACGACCGTCACCCATAACACCAACTGAACGAACACCTGTGTTAACAGTGAAGTATTGCCAGATATCGCGGTCAAGACCAGCCTTTGCAATTTCTTCACGAAGGATAGCGTCTGACTCACGAACAGTTTCCAGTTTCTCCTCAGTTATTTCACCCATGACACGGATAGCAAGTCCTGGTCCTGGGAATGGTTGGCGCCATACGATATGGTCTGGCATACCAAGCTCTGTACCAAGGGCACGAACTTCGTCTTTATAGAGAGTGTTGAGTGGTTCAATCAATTCAAATTGCATGTCTTCTGGAAGACCACCCACGTTGTGGTGTGACTTGATAGTTTGAGCTGTATCCGTACCAGACTCGATAACATCTGTATATAAAGTACCTTGAGCAAGGAATTTCACATCTTTGAGCTTGCTTGCCTCGTCATCAAAGACATAGACAAACTCGTTACCGATGATTTTACGTTTTTGTTCAGGGTCAGAAACGCCAGCAAGTTTATCAAGGAAACGTTTAGCAGCGTCTGCTTTGACGATATTCAAACCAAACTTACCACCAAGCATATCCATAACTTGATCAGCTTCTCCTTTACGAAGAAGACCATGGTCTACGAAGATACAGATCAATTGATCGCCAATCGCTTTTTGGAGAAGAACCCCAACGACAGATGAGTCAACTCCACCTGATAGACCAAGAAGGACACGTTTATCGCCGACAGTCTCACGAATTTTTTGAATCTGCATGTCGATGAAGTTATCCATTGACCAGTCGCCTTTAGCCTTACAAATGTTAAGGGCAAAGTTACGAAGGATATCATTTCCGTATACAGAATGACGAACTTCTGGGTGGAACTGGATACCGTAAATGTGTTTATCTGGGTTTTCGATAGCTGCGTATGGGCAGTCAGCTGATGTACCTGTACGAACAAAGTCAGAAGGAATTTCAGTAACTGCATCACCATGGCTCATCAATACAGTTTGTTCATCAGGTGTTGATTCAAAAAGCGCTGATGGTGTGTGAGTTAGGGTTGATTGACCGTATTCACGATTCCCAGCGTCACCTGCAGGAACAACTTTTCCTCCAAGTTTATGGGTCAATAACTGCATACCATAACAAATTCCCAAAATAGGAATTCCGAGTTCGAAGATTTCTGGGTCAATATCAAATGAACCATCTTCGTATACAGAGTTTGGACCACCTGATAGGATAATTCCTACAGGATTGATTTCACGAACTTCAGCAGCTGAAATTTTATGGCTTTTTAGTTCTGAAAAAACACCAATCTCACGGATACGGCGTGAAATCAGCTGGTTGTATTGGCTACCATAGTCCAAAACGATGATTTTTTCTACATCTTGCAAATCAGTTGAAATGTTGCTCATCTTTTTCCTTTCTCAAAAGAAATATCTTTTTCCAATATTCTATCACAAATAAGGGCGAATTACCAACTAATACTCAATGAAAATCAAAGAGCAAACTAGGAAGCTAGCCGCAGGCTG
>NZ_JVRR01000002.1 GCF_001070715.1 Streptococcus pseudopneumoniae | reverse complement strand
TACAGCTTGCGGCTAGCTTCCTAGTTTGCTCTTTGATTTTCATTGAGTATGAAATCATAATAAAGACCAAGAGATTGAGATAAGAATCTTAAAATCAGCAAAACACATCATATCAGCCCCTAACACTTGATACAATGCATTTTATTATGAAAAAATCTACTGGATTTTTTCATAATAAACTTCCAGTAGTCTTTTCACTTTTTATTAATAAGTTCCTTCTTCACCTTGGCTAGTCAAGATAACAGGTCCATCTTTCGTAATCACGAATTGGTGTTCATATTGACAAGATAGTCCACCGTCAATAGTCTTATGGGCCCAACCAGTCTTCATATCTGTATCAATTTCCCAGTCACCTGTATTGATCATCGGTTCAATAGTTAAGACCATTCCTTCACGAAGACGGAGTCCTCGACCTGCAATACCATAGTTAGGAACCATTGGTTCTTCGTGCATGGTTGGACCAACACCATGACCAACCAAATCACGCACTACACCGTAACCACGACTTTCAGCGTATTCTTGAATAGCCGCACCGATATCACCGATACGATTTCCAACAACAGCTTGTTCAATCCCCTTGTACATAGCTTCTTTAGTTACATCCATCAGATTTTTCACTTCTTCGGACGGTGTACCAACAGCATAAGCCCAACATGAGTCTGCAAGACCACCAGAATAGCTCTGAGTGTATTTCTTCATTTGTTCCACATTGTTGAAGTTTAATTTTGAGACATTCAAATCGGATTTAGCAATTGGACCTCCCAAAACCATGTCAACCTTGAGCAAATCTCCATCTTTCAAGATATAGTGACGAGGGAAAGCGTGAGCTACTTCATCATTAAGAGAGCAACAGGTAGCATAAGGATAGTCCATCATAGCACCGTCAACACCAATCTGAAGCGGAAGGAAATTTTCTTCCTTACAACGACGGCGAACATATTCTTCAACTTCCCACATATCTACGCCAGGCTTAATCAAATCACGTAAGCCGATATGAATACTTGCTAGAAAATCTCCAGCCTTGTCCATAGCTTCGATTTCACGAGCTGATTTTAATGTTATCATTTTTTCTCCTAGTTTCTAATTAATTTTAACAGTCACATTTGCCTTTGAAACAATCTGATGACCATGATAAATATCGTAATCAATAATAGCTGACCGTCTAGTATGGTGGATAATACGTGCTTGAATGCGCAGTATATCATCTATCTGAACAGCCTGCAAAAAGTAGATCAGCATTTGCTCGATGATGAGGTTGCGCCCACTATTCACAACTAAATCTTGGGTCATATGGGTCAGAATTTCTGCCAAAACACCATTAGCCAAAACACCATTTTTCTCTAGCATAAAGGGCTCAACTGTAATGACTACTTCATCATGGTGATAAGAAAGTTTTTGACCAATCTGCTCTGAAAAAGTTGGTAAGGTAGAAACTTGAGAACGGCTCATCTTTTCCATGACATCTCGTCTGGTCACAACTCCAAGCAAGGTTTGATTATTCCGAACAACTGGTACCATTTCAAAGTCTTCAGCAATCATCCGTTGACTCACATTGGCAATATTTGTCGATAATCCAACCAAAAATAGACTACGAGACATGACCTTATCAATTGTCGTACTTGGTGACTTATCACCCGCATCTCTCATAGTAACAACCCCAACAACGACCTGATGTTGATTGATAACAGGGAAACGACTACTACGATTCTTACGAACTAAGTCCAAATAATCTTTAACGGTGTCGGTCTCTCTCAGAAAACCATACTCATGACTCGGACGATAAAGTTTCTCAACTGTCAGAATATCAGTCTTGATTTGGACATTTGACAAGGCTTTATTGATCATGGTCGCGACAGTGAAAGTGTCATGCTTGCTTCTCAGAACAGGAATTCCTTTTTGATTGGCCAGTTTAAGAACATCATCATGAATCTGAAATCCCCCTGTAACCAAAACGGCATTTTCATTTTCAAGTGCTAACAGTTGGATACGGGTACGGTCTCCGACAATCAAGAGTCCCCCATCATGAAGGTAAGACAAAATATTTTGTTCGGTCATAGCACCGATTGAAAACTTACTAAATTCTCTCTCTAAACCTTCTTGCCCAGCCAGAACCTCAGAAGAAGTCACTTCTGCTATCTCAGCAAAAGTTAATCTTTCGATAGCAACTTTCTGGGATTTAACACGGATAGTACCACTTCTTGGACGAGTCTCTACAATTCCACGATTTTCAGCTTCTTTAATGGCCCGATAAGCCGTTCCATCACTGACTCCCAGATGATTTGAAATACTACGAACACTGACCCTTTTACCAACAGGTAATTCTTCCAAATAGCTTAGAATTTCTTGGTGTTTACTCATTAACTTCTCCCTTTACAAAGCGAAACTCAAGATAATCTCGCATTTTCCTTGTATAGCGATCACTTCCTCTAAACTGACGAAACAAACGGAATCCAGACTTAAGAGCAACCCGTTGACTAGATTCATTTTCAAGATGGGTAATGATAGATAATTGTTTTAATCCAAATTCCTCAAAAGAAAGCTGACAAATTTTTCTAACAACTTCTGTCATAAATCCTTGCGACCAAGCATCTTTTCTCAAAAAATAGCCAAGTTCTGCTTCTTTTTTAATTTCATCTAACTTTTCAAACTTAACAGAACCAATCATTTTTTCAGTTTTCTTGTCACAAATAGCCCATACTCCCAAAGGGGACTTCATAAAGTAGTTGGCCAACGCATATTGGCTCTCTTCCAGACTTGCCTGAGTCGGGAAAATAAATTGAAGATTTTCTGGATTCGAAGCTATCTCATGGAAGTCCTGACTATCACTAAAAAAGAAAGGACGCAAATACAAGCGATCCGTTTCAAAAAAAGAAAACATTGCTAATTTGGTCCAAATATTCATAAACACCTCTACGGTTTAATCCTCAACAAGTGTAATATCCGCTCCTAGATTACGTAATTTTTCGATAATATCAGAATAACCACGTAAGATAAACTCGATATTGGTAATTTCAGTTTGTCCCTCGGCCATCAAACCAGCAATAACCAAAGCTGCACCAGCTCTTAAGTCAGTCGCTTTAACACTTGCCCCACGTAAATCACGTCCACCTGTGTACAAAATATGACCATTTGTTGTCGAAATGTCCGCATCCATCTTTGCTAGTTCAAAAACATGATTTACACGTTTTTCGTAAATCGTATCGACAATTGTACCACGACCATTCGTTCTTAGTAAAAGTGGGGTAATCGGTTGTTGCAAATCAGTAGCAAATCCTGGGTAAGGAGCTGTCTTAATATTGATTGCTTTCAAATTAGACTGTTCTTCGACAAAAATACTGTCTTCAGATACAGTCATTCTCACTCCCATTTCTTCCAGCTTAGCAATAAATCCTTCCAGGTGTTCGTAAAGAACATTATTTATACGAATTCCTTTACCAACTGCAGCAGCTAAAGATATATATGTTCCAGCTTCGATACGGTCTGGAATCACCTGATGACGGGTTCCATGTAATTTGTCAACACCATCAATAATGATGATATTAGTTCCTGCACCGCGGATATGAGCTCCCATATTATTCAAGAGGGTAGCTACATCAATAATTTCAGGTTCACGGGCTGCATTTTCAATAATGGTACGACCATTTGCTTTAACTGCAGCAATCATCGTATTAATCGTCGCACCCACACTAACCGTATCCATGTAAATACTTGCACCATGAAGTCCTGTATCTTTAGCAGACAACTTCATGGTATCCCCTTCGTAGCTAACCTTAGCTCCCATTGCTTCAAATGCCTTAAGGTGTAGATCAATCGGACGAGGACCAAGATCACATCCTCCAGGTAGACCAACTGTCGCTTCACCAAAACGGCCTAAGAGACTCCCATAAAAATAGTAAGATGCACGAAGACTATTAATTTTCCCATAAGGCATTGGAATATTTTGAACACCTCTTGGATCAATCTCCAAGACATCGTCATAACGCTTAACAGTAGCTCCCATCAATTGCATAATTTCGACAAGACTGGCTACATCCGAAATATCTGGAACACAATCCAAAGTCACCACATCATCAGCCAAGATAATAGCCGGAATTAAGGCCACAACACTATTTTTAGCACCACTAATAGTGATTTCACCTTGCAGTGGTAATCCACCATTGATAACAATTTTTCTCATTCTAAGTTTTCAATACTCTTTCAAGATTTCTAATAAGGTCTTTAAAATAAAGTATATCATAAATTTATCCTTTTTTCCATACTTTTCAATTTTATTGGATCGGAGTTGACGAGTTAGTAACTGAATTACTAATACTCAATGAAAATCAAAGAGCAAACTAGGAAACTAGCCGCAG
>NZ_JVRR01000019.1 GCF_001070715.1 Streptococcus pseudopneumoniae | reverse complement strand
TCTACGGCAAGGCGAAGCTGACGTGGTTTGAAGAGATTTTCGAAGAGTATTAGTCCAAACCGTAGTTGTAGTCATCGTCTTGCATGGCTTCAACTTCACCAAGAAGATAACCATTTCCGACTTGAGAGAAGAAGTCGTGGTTAGATGTCCCTGTTGAAATACCGTTCATTACGATTGGGTTGACATCATCAGCTGAATCTGGGAAGAGTGGATCTTGACCTAGATTCATGAGAGCCTTATTGGCATTGTAGCGAAGGAAGGTTTTGACTTCTTCCGTCCAACCGACACCGTCATAGAGGCTTTCAGTATAGCCTTCTTCATTTTCATAAAGAGTATAGAGTAGGTCATACATCCAATCCTTGAGTTTTTCTTGCTCTTCTTCAGGCAATTCATTAAAACCAAGTTGGAATTTGTAACCAATGTAGGTTCCGTGAACAGATTCATCACGAATAATCAATTTGATGATTTCCGCAACGTTGGCAAGTTTGTTGTTACCAAGGTAGTAGAGGGGAGTGAAGAAACCTGAATAGAAGAGGAAGGTTTCGAGGAAGACACTGGCAACTTTCTTTTCAAGTGGGCTACCGTTGAGGTAGATTTCGTTGACAATCTCAGCCTTCTTTTGTAGGTAAGGATTGGTATTGGTCCATTCGAAAATTTCTTCAATCTCAGCCTTGGTATTTAAGGTAGAAAAGATTGATGAATAAGATTTTGCGTGGACAGATTCCATAAATTGGATGTTATTGAAAACAGCTTCCTCATGTGGTGTACGGATGTCTGCGCGAAGGGCTTCAACCCCAGTTTCAGATTGCATGGTGTCCAGAAGGGTTAAACCCCCAAAGACTTTTCCGACCAAGTCTTTCTCTTTGTTAGATAGCTTTCTCCAGTCATCCAAGTCGTTTGACAAGGGAATACGTGTATCGAGCCAGAATTGCTCTGTCAACTTTTCCCAAGTTGATTTATCGATGACATCTTCGATGGCATTCCAGTTAATGGCTTTGTAGTAAGTTTCCATTTGAAATCTCTTTCTGTGTTTAGTATTGCGAACTCACAATTATTTCTATTTTACCATAATTCTATAGGAGTATCGCACAAAAAGTCGGAAGCCCGACTTTTAAAATGTTACATAAATTATGTTATGACCTAGTAGATTTGATTTTATCAGTGCTGCTTAGGGAAAAATAGTGTTTCTATGCTAGAAACTAAATCACACAGCTTTCACACTGGTTGGCACCGACTTCTCCACCATCATCTGTAAAGGTACGGACGTAGTAGATAGACTTGATACCCTTGTTAAAGGCGTAGTTGCGAAGGATAGACAAGTCACGTGTCGTTTGTTTATTTTCTTTCTTCCATTCGTAAAGTCCTTTTGGAATGTCACTACGCATAAAGAGTGTGAGTGAAAGTCCTTGGTCCACGTGCTCAGTTGCAGCAGCGTAAACATCAATCACCTTACGCATATCCATGTCGTAGGCAGAAGTGTAGTAAGGAATCGTTTCTGTTGACAAGCCAGCAGCAGGATAGTAGATTTTACCGATTTTCTTTTCTTGGCGTTCTTCGATACGTTGCGTAATCGGGTGGATAGAAGCAGAAACGTCATTGATGTAACTGATAGAACCATTTGGCGCTACAGCAAGGCGGTTTTGGTGGTAAAGACCATCTGCTTGAACCTTGTCGCGAAGTTCAGCCCAGTCAGCAGCACTTGGGATAAAGACATCTTTGAAGAGTTCTTTAACACGGTCTGATTTTGGAACAAACTCGCCAGTTATATACTTATCAAAGTAGCTTCCCTTAGCATAGTCTGATTTTTCAAAGTTGTGGAAGGTAATACCACGTTCACGCGCAATATTGTTTGACTCAATCAAAGTCCAGTAGTTCATAAGCATAAAGTAGATGCTTGTAAATTCAACAGACTCAGGCGATCCATATTCAATCAGTTGTTGTGCAAGGTAGCTGTGAAGTCCCATGGCACCAAGACCAAAGGTATGAGCTTGGCTATTTCCATGGTCAATAGTTGGTACAGCTACGATGTGTGAACTATCTGTAACGAAAGTTAAAGCACGAACCATAGCACGGATTGAGCGACCAAAGTCAGGTGAAGTCATCATGTTGACCACGTTGGTTGAACCAAGGTTACATGAAACATCCGTCCCCATTTGAAGGAATTCTTGAGCATCGTTGATCAAGCTTGGTTCTTGGACTTGAAGAATCTCAGAACACAAGTTACTCATGATAATCTTTCCATCAACAGGATTTGCACGGTTAGCAGTATCGATGTTGACGACATAAGGGTAGCCAGACTCTTGTTGCAATTTAGAGATTTCAGTTTCCAAATCACGCGCCTTGATTTTTGTCTTGCGAATATTTGGATTTGCGACCAATTCATCGTATTTTTCAGTAATGTCGATGTAGTTGAATGGCACATTGTATTCTTTTTCTACAGAGTAAGGGCTGAAGAGGTACATTTCTTCATTTTTACGCGCCAATTCGTAGAATTTATCGGGTACTACAACACCAAGTGAAAGGGTCTTAACACGAACTTTTTCATCGGCATTTTCTTTCTTAGTTGAAAGGAAGGCGATGATATCTGGGTGAAAGACATTGAGGTAGACAACACCAGCACCTTGACGTTGACCCAATTGGTTTGAGTAAGAGAAGCTATCTTCGAAAAGTTTCATGACTGGTACGACGCCAGAAGCGGCTCCTTCATAGCCTTTGATAGGTGCGCCAGCTTCACGAAGGTTGCTGAGAGTAATTCCCACACCACCACCGATACGTGAAAGTTGAAGAGCTGAGTTGATAGAACGTCCGATAGAGTTCATATCATCCGTCACTTGGATTAGGAAACAAGATACCAACTCCCCACGACGAGCACGTCCAGCATTCAAGAAGGAAGGAGTAGCAGGTTGGTAGCGTTGGTGGATGATTTCATTGGCAATATCGATTGCAACAGCTTCATTCCCATCAGCGAAATAAAGGGCGTTAAAGAAGACACGGTCTTCCATACTTTCAAGATAGTATTCACCGTCGTTAGTTTTCAAAGCATATTGATTGTAAAATTTATAAGCTGCCATGAAAGACTTGAATTGGAAGTTTTGATCTTTGATAAATTGAGATAATTCTTCCAAGAACTCTGGACGGTATTTCTTGATAAAGGCTGTTTCGATGTAGTTATGTTCAATGAGGTAGTTGATTTTATCTTTAATTGAATCAAAAACCATAGTGTTTGGAACGACATTTTCTTTAAAGAAGGCATCCAAGGCTTCCTTATCTTTATGAAGCATGATTTGTCCATTAACAGGACGGTTGATTTCGTTATTGAGACGGAAGTAAGTCACGTCTTCAAGATGTTTTAATCCCATAAAATTTCCCTTATCTAATTACAAAAGAAAGGCCTCTAAGTCAGCCCTAGAAGCAGTTTCTTCTGGATGATTACTAAGCTTATGCTAATTGTTTCAGTTTTCCTGGTTGGAAACCTGAAAAGACTTCAGTTGGTGTTTGGATAACAGGAGCTGCGCTAAAACCGAGCTCTTTAACTTGATCGATGTACTCAGGTTGCTCATCAAGATTGATTTCACGATAAGAGACATTATTACTGTCCAAGAAACGTTTGGTCATCTTACATTGGACACAATTGTTTTTAGAATAAACGGTTACCATTGTGTAACTCCTCTTTAAAATTTAATTCTATCTTAGTATATCAGAAAATAAAATTTTGTCAATGATTTGAACTAAATATAGTGGTCTATTTTTCTAGTCGAGCTAACAAAACACAATATGTAGTGTTTGTTTTATAAAACAGCAATGATTATCCTATAAATCGTTTTTAAAGAAACTATATCCTGTGTTTTGTTATCTAGGACAGAAGATTTTCAGCAAGTTATCTGAAAGGAAATTGAAGGAAAATCCAGAAAATGCTTGAAAAAAATCCTAGAAGATGGTATAATACCAAATTGTAAGGGTTATCACATATAACTCAAAAAAAGAAAGAACAAAAGGAGAGTCAAACTATGGCTTCTAAAGATTTCCACGTAGTGGCAGAAACAGGTATTCACGCACGTCCAGCAACATTGTTGGTGCAAACTGCTAGCAAATTTGCTTCAGATATCACTCTTGAGTACAAAGGTAAATCAGTTAACCTTAAATCAATTATGGGTGTTATGAGTCTTGGTGTTGGCCAAGGTGCTGACGTAACTATCTCAGCTGAAGGTGCAGATGCAGATGACGCTATCGCTGCAATCTCAGAAACAATGGAAAAAGAAGGATTGGCATAAGGGAAATGACAGAAATGCTTAAAGGAATCGCAGCATCTGACGGTGTTGCAGTTGCAAAAGCATATCTACTCGTTCAACCGGATTTGTCATTCGAGACTATTTCAGTCGAAGATACAAACGCAGAAGAGGCTCGTTTGGATGTAGCTCTTGAAGCTTCTCAAAACGAGCTTTCTCTTATCCGCGAGAAAGCTGTAGGTACGCTTGGTGAAGAAGCGGCTCAAGTTTTTGACGCTCATTTAATGGTTCTTTCTGACCCAGAATTGATTGGTCAGATTAAAGAAACAATCCGTGCTAAGAAAGTCAATGCAGAAGCAGGTCTTAAAGAAGTGACTGACATGTTCATCACTATCTTTGAAGGTATGGAAGACAACCCATACATGCAAGAACGTGCAGCGGATATCCGCGACGTGACAAAACGTGTATTGGCAAACCTTCTTGGCAAGAGATTGCCAAACCCAGCTTCTATCAATGAAGAAGTAATCGTAATTGCGCATGACTTGACACCATCTGATACAGCTCAATTGGACAAAAACTTTGTAAAAGCTTTTGTAACAAACATCGGTGGACGTACAAGCCACTCAGCTATCATGGCACGTACACTTGAAATTGCAGCTGTATTGGGAACAAATAACATCACTGAAATCGTCAAAGACGGCGATATCCTTGCCGTTAACGGAATTACTGGTGAAGTGATTATCAACCCAACAGATGAACAAGCGGCAGAATTTAAAGTAGCTGGTGAAGCTTATGCTAAACAAAAAGCTGAATGGGCACTTTTGAAAGATGCTCAAACAGTGACTGCTGACGGTAAACACTTCGAGTTGGCAGCTAACATCGGTACTCCAAAAGACGTTGAAGGTGTTAACAACAACGGCGCTGAAGCTGTTGGACTTTACCGTACAGAGTTCTTGTACATGGATTCTCAAGACTTCCCAACTGAAGATGAGCAGTATGAAGCATATAAGGCTGTTCTTGAGGGAATGAATGGTAAACCAGTGGTTGTTCGTACAATGGATATCGGTGGAGATAAGGAACTTCCTTACTTCGATATGCCACATGAAATGAACCCATTCCTTGGATTCCGTGCCCTTCGTATCTCTATTTCTGAAACTGGAGATGCAATGTTCCGTACACAAATCCGTGCCCTTCTTCGTGCTTCTGTTCATGGTCAATTGCGTATCATGTTCCCAATGGTTGCCCTCTTGAAAGAATTCCGTGCAGCTAAAGCAGTTTATGAAGAAGAAAAAGCAAATCTTCTTGCTGAAGGTGTTGCAGTTGCGGATGACATCCAAGTTGGTATCATGATTGAAATCCCTGCAGCAGCAATGCTTGCAGACCAATTTGCAAAAGAAGTAGACTTCATGTCAATTGGTACAAACGACTTGATCCAATACTCAATGGCAGCAGACCGTATGAACGAGCAAGTTTCATACCTTTACCAACCATATAACCCATCAATCCTTCGCTTGATTAACAACGTTATCAAGGCAGCTCACGCTGAAGGTAAATGGGCTGGTATGTGTGGTGAGATGGCTGGTGACCAAAAAGCTGTTCCACTTCTTGTGGGAATGGGCTTGGATGAGTTCTCTATGTCAGCAACATCTGTCCTCCGTACACGTAGCTTGATGAAGAAATTGGATACTGCTAAGATGGAAGAGTACGCTAATCGTGCCCTTACAGAGTGTTCAACAATGGAAGAAGTTCTTGAACTTCAAAAAGAATACGTTAACTTCGATTAATGTCATTAACCTTGTAACCTAGTTGCAAGGTTTTTTGACGCATTTTAGAAAATATGGTTTTATAAAGTCCACTTTTCAATGAGTCAGAGGCATGATATAATAGGGTAAACAAATAGAATAAGAGAGAAATCATGTCTAAAGAAATTGATATTGAGTATTACCATCAGCTAGCCTTGCAAAAACAGAAGGAGCATCGCAAAGTCTTAGCCAATTTAAAGAAAAAGCCACCAAAAAATCTAGATAAGATTGCCCAGCAGATTCACCAAGAAGTCTTTTCGGAGATTGATTGCACTGCCTGTGCTAACTGTTGCAAAACATTGGGACCTGACTTTAAAGAAGCGGACATTACACGAATCGCCAAGTACTTTAAGATGAAATTGCCGGCTTTTGAAGCGGAGTTTCTGCAGGTGGATGAAGATGGAGACAAGGTTTTCAAATCCATGCCTTGTCCCTTTCTAGGAGGAGATAATCTCTGCTCTATTTATGACGTTCGTCCAAAGGCCTGTCGTGAATTTCCCCATACAGACCGCAAAAAGATCCATCAAATCAACCATTTGACGATTAAGAATACCTTGACCTGTCCAGCAGCCTATCTCTTTGTTGAGAAATTAAAGGATAAGTTGTAGAGATTTAAAGGATAAAAAATTTCTAATAATAACTAGAGATATGAAGGGAGTACTCCTGTGCCTAGACCGAAAACAAAAGAGGAGCTAATGCTGGCCTCTAAGGAAAATTATGAAAATCTCAAGCTCTTTATCTCTAAACTAAGTGAAGAAGAGTTGCAGACTCCTTTTGATTTTTCAAGAGACCCAAAGAAAAAAGAAGCGCACTGGAAAAGAGATAAAAATCTACGGGATGTTCTGATCCATCTCTATGAATGGCATCAGTTACTTTTGACCTGGGCACATTCCAATCAAAAGGGGCATGAAAGACCTTTTCTTCCTGAACCTTATAATTGGAAAACTTATGGGGAGATGAATGTTGCTATTTGGAAGAAGCACCAGAAAACCTCCTTAGAAGAAGCGACTAGACTCCTAGAACAATCACATAGAGAGGTTTTAGAGTTGATAGAAGTTTTTAGCAATGACGAACTCTTTACCAAAGGTGTCTATAAGTGGACGGGTGGGACAAGTCTAGGTTCTTACTTTGTCAGTAGCACGTCAAGCCACTATGGTTGGGCTCTGAAAAAACTCAAAGCTCACCGGAAGAATTGTAAGGGATAGATGGCCTGTTTGAAATTGCAAGAATGAGTTCTTTTAAACGTAATACTCTTCGAAAATCAAATTCAAACTGCGTCAACGTCGCCTTGCCGTAC
>NZ_JVRR01000018.1 GCF_001070715.1 Streptococcus pseudopneumoniae | reverse complement strand
ATAGCTGTAATTTACTATGAAAATTATAGTTTCACATGACATTTTTTAGAGAAAGGTATATAATGGTAAAGTAATATCAATTGTTTTTTTAAAAACATCGTGAAAATTACAATTTTAGGCTTAGAAATCGAACCCCCCTTAAATACTAAAATATTTAAGGGGGGGGGTATTTTTATAAGTACCCATTTGTAAAAAAGAAATGAGGATG
>NZ_JVRR01000017.1 GCF_001070715.1 Streptococcus pseudopneumoniae | reverse complement strand
TCATGGGTTATTTAAAAGGAAAAAGTGCACTCATGATGTTTGACAAACACGCCAATCTCAAGTACAAGTTTGGGAATCGGCATTTCTGGGCGGAAGGTTATTATGTGAGTACGGTGGGACTCAATGAAGCCACAATTAAGAAATATAGTCAAGATTAAAGAAATTATCCAGTGGATGATTTCTTCACGAGTCTAAAAACTTGAGAACGAGTAAAGCATAATATAGCACTAGATAAATTAAGTGTAAAAGAATATGAGGATCCCTTTAGGGATAGTGGTAAGTAATACTA
>NZ_JVRR01000016.1 GCF_001070715.1 Streptococcus pseudopneumoniae | reverse complement strand
CCGAAAAAGCGTAACTATATTTACTTTTTTCTAAAAATTCCCTTAAAAACTGGTAGAATTATGATAGAATGGAAAAAAGGACTTGAGGAGATTTAGGATGCAAGATGAAAGTGTTTATGGATTAGTATATAAGGCCATCCGTGAGGAGAGAGGGTTTACCCAGAAGGAAGCTGCTGGAACTACAGTGACTCCTCACTTTTTACGTCAGTTTGAGCAAGGAAAATCTCGAATAACCATTCAAAAATTTGAAGAGATTCTTTCTAATATTGGAATTGATAAAGAGACCTTTGATAGTCTCAAAGCGCATATGTTCCCAACTGAATTTCATAAATTACAGGCTCAAGTTGCTGATTTGGCCTATAAGCGTGAATTTAAAAAGATCCTTAGCTTGATTAATCAGCCTCTGGAAAATCCTGGAATAGCTGAACACTATGTGATTGCCAATCGTGTAGTCAATAAATTTGCTATCGCAAACATCATCGGCGATTCTTTTCTGACTCCAAAAGACTATCAAGAACTAGAATATATCAAGAACTATCTTAGTGAACTGGACGACTGGAATAAAATTGAGGTCAATATCTTTTCATCTATCCTTCCTCACTTTTCAATCGAATTTTTAGACTACAGACTCTACCACTTATTGGATACTCTAAAAAAACAGACAGAGTACCATTCAACTCGTACTGCTGACTACTATATTGCCTGCTTAAGAACCGCTATCAAGCATTACTCTGTTAATGGCTACTATGATAAAGCTGAAAATCTTGCGTTGAAGACTCTGGAAGTGATTAATACTTTCCCTCTACTGAGTACCAAGATGACAGAGATGATTAGCATTTCCATGGAACGGGCTAATAATTTTCTCAGACAAGATGATGTCAAAGGTCTAGAGCTTGCTAAGCATATCTTTGCCAGTCTGGATAACTTTGAAAAAATCTATCCAAATCAACTTCTGACTCGAATGAGAGAGGACTTCTTTGTTACTGTCACACAACTCAATCACACTGGACAACCTTTAGATGTCTAAACTAGAAATCAAAAAGCCTGAGGAACCACATATTTCCTCAGGCTTTTCTTATCCTTTAAAAGTGACAATAGTCGCACCACTGCCTCCAGCATTTTGTGGGGCATAGCCGAAACTCTTGACATGCTTGTTTCTTTGTAGGTATTTGGTGACACCTTCACGGATGACACCTGTTCCGATACCATGGATGATATCAACTTGAGCCATATTATTAAGCAAGGCTTGGTCGATAAAGGCATCTAGTTCATTCATGGCCTCTTCATAACGTTTGCCTCGAAGGTCCAGTCTGGCTTGAGGTCCTCGACTAGAAGTTCGTTTCACAACATTGACCTGTTTCTTCTTAACTTGCTTTTCTTGCTGGGCTTGAACAAGGTCAAACTCTTTCTCTTCCAAGGTCATCTTGATCAAGCCGACTTGTGCTTCCCAGCGGCCGTCCTTGAGTTGACTGGTCAAGGTACCACGCTGGCCATAACTGAGAACTACGATATCATCTCCCACCTTTGGAGCTCGTTTTTTCTTGGCCTTTTGAAGGACCTTGTTTTTAGACAAGTCCACTTTTTCAGGAGCCAATTTTTTCAGTTTGGCCTTGGCTTCAATGATTTCATGGGGTTTGAGTTGGGATTTACTGTGGAGATTTTTAAGAATCTGGTCACTTTCACTGAGAGCCATATCCACAATCTCAGCAGCCTGTTCACGCGCCTTATTAAGCTCGGTTTCCTTTTCACGATTGAGTTCATTGTAGAGTTTTTTAAGCACACGGTTCATCTTGAGATTTTCTTGCTCCACCTCACGGATATTGTCCAAGCGTTTACGACTTTCAAGTGTCTGCTCTTCCAGTTGCTCAATAATCCGGTTGACATCATTGTCCTGATCAACCTGCTGACTGGCATCCTCTACGATAACTTCAGATAGGCCTAGACGTTTGGCAATTTCGAAGGCATTGCTTCGACCAGGCACACCCTGCATAAAGCGATAGGTCGGACGAAGAGTTGCAGTATCAAACTCCATGCTGGCATTTTGCACAAAGGATGTCTCAATACCGTAGACCTTGAGTTCCGGATAGTGAGTTGTAGCCATAGTCTTGACTTGACGCAGGCGAAGGTCCTCTAGAATAGCCATGGCAAGAGCGGCTCCCTCTTGAGGATCGGTACCAGCCCCCAACTCATCCAAAAGCAATAGTGAATGTTGATTGACCTTGCCAAGAATATCCACAATATTGGTCATATGGCTAGAGAAGGTAGACAAACTCTGCTCAATAGACTGCTCATCGCCAATATCGGCAAAGATTTCTTCAAAAATACCAACACGGCTTCCCTTATCTGCCAAAATCGGCAAACCGGATTGAGCCATCACCTGTGTCAAGCCCAGAGTTTTAAGCATGATGGTCTTCCCACCTGTATTGGGACCTGTAATGACAATAGCTGTTAAATCTTGACCAAAATGGACATCATTTGCGACGGCATTTTTGACCAAAGGATGGCAGACATGGAGCAGTTGAATCTCCTGATTTTCTGACAGCTTAGGAACGACTGCTTGCCTTTCTTGGATGAAGCGAACCTTGGCACGAATCAAGTCTAGATGGCCGATAATCCAAGCGTCATTAGCAATCTCAGCAGCATGAGGGCGGACACGTTCCGAGATTTCTTGGAGAATGCGAAGCATTTCATAGCGCTCATCTGCTCGCAGACTGGCAATTTCTTCGCTCAGTTTGACCACCTCACGGGGTTCGATATAGACGGTGTTTCCGCTGGCAGAAATATCATGAACAACACCTGCAATCTTATTGCGGTAGGTGTTTTTGACTGGTAAAACCTGACGGCCATTTCTGCTGGCAACGATTCCTTCCGTCAACATCTGCGCTTTTTGCTTGAGCAGGTCCTGTAAAACATCGCGTACCTGACTCTCGCTATCATGGATTTTTCGACGGATGCGCGCTAATTCTTCACTGGCAAAATTTTCAATGAAACCTGCATCATTAAAGGCTTGGAGATTTCCTTGTAATTGCGGAAAATCATGTAATTTCTCAAACCAAAGGGCTAATTCTGTCAAGCTGACATTTTCCAGATTAGCATAAAAACTTTGCAGTTCTCGACTGGAAAGAAGTACGCGCTTCAAGAGGAGGAACTCCTCAATATTGAGGTCCGCCCCCATCTCCAACCGCTTGCAGACTCCTGCGATTTCCTTGGTTGCAAGAATGGCAAAATTCGGTTGCTCAACAAAGAGAGCCTGCATTTCCTTCATCTCAGCAAAAGCCTGTTTGATCTTATCTGCTTTGGCAGTCGGAGCCAGCTGCCTCAATTGCTCCAAGCCCTGCTCAGTCAACAAATGGGGTTCAAACAAGACCTTTACCTTATTGAACTCTAATGTTTCTAATATTTTCTTGTTCATCGTTATTTCCTTGTCTTTGAATGTCTAGGTGTGGTAGATTTTTACATTCTGGTAGATTCGAGTCAAATCTGTAAACAAAGGGCTAGGAAAATTCCTGCCCTTTTTATCCGATTAAATTTGTCACCCAGATTTGTTTGAGCCAACTGGTTGTTACTGGTATGCTCTGGATGATGTGTTTTGCGACAATACTCTTTTCAAGAGGATTTTGTATAGCTGCCATGGGAATGGTTGCTAGTATGGTCAAGGTCATTTGCAAGACAAATAAGGTCACCAACATGGACAAGATACCTGCTGAAACTTGGAACAACTTGCCACCCAGTTTTTTACTAGGAAGCAAATGTAACAAAAGACCAAGTAAACGACCGATACTATAGACAATCCCAAATACAAGCAAATAGCCGATCCCTGCATAAAAGACCTTATCCAACTGAAAGAGTTGATCCGATGGGAAAAAGAAAGTTCCCTGACCTTCCTGTGGATTTGCATAAGGAAGCAACAAATGAAATTGCTCTCCAAGCCCCTTGTAAAACTGGCCAGCCATAAAAGCCGATGCCATGGCTGAAATCAGGTAATAAACTTGTAAGAGCAAGCCTCTCCGATAGCCGATATAAAATCCCCAAGCCAAGACCAATAGAAGAAGGAGTGAAATCATAAGGAATCCTCAATCTTGCTTTGTTCTTGCTTGCAGGTCACAAGCTTGTGACGAAGTTCTTCTAATTCTTGCTCCTTATCGTCAAATTCAATCTCACGGCTGAGCTGAGTTGACAAACAGTTGACTGCCAACAAAAGAGCAATCGTTTCATCGTCTGCACTAGGCATTTGTTCTTTAATTGCTTGGTATTTTTCTGTCGCAACCTTAGCGATTTCCTCCATAAAGAGATTATCATGTTCGCTTGTCAAGGTTAATGATTTTTTCCCGAATGTAAATTTGAATCGATTTAGATTTGCCATAAAATTCACCTCACGATATTATACCAAAATTCGCTAACTTTGTCAGTTTTTACAAATTTTACTGCTTTTGTGGTACAATAGAAACTATGGCAAGTATAACACTCACACCAAGTGAAAAGGAGATTCAGGCTTTTCTTGAACACTATCAAACCAGTCTGGCTCCCAGCAAGAATCCCTATATCCGCTACTTTTTGCGACTGCCTCATGCAACGGTTTCTATCTATACTTCTGGAAAGGTCTTGCTTCAGGGTGAAGGGGCTGAGAAATACGCTCGTTTCTTTGGCTATCAAGCTGTAGAGCAAACCAGCGGACAAAATCTTCCTTTGATTGGGACAGATGAGGTAGGGAATGGTTCCTACTTTGGTGGGCTTGCAGTTGTCGCTGCCTTTGTCACACCTGACCAGCACGACTTTTTACGAAAACTCGGTGTGGGGGATTCTAAGACTCTGACCGACCAAAAGATTCGTCAGATTGCCCCTATTCTCAAAGAAAAAATCCAGCACCAGGCACTGCTTCTCTCACCAAGCAAGTACAACGAGGTCATCGGAGACCGCTACAACGCTGTTTCGGTTAAAGTAGCCCTCCATAATCAGGCTATCTATCTCCTTCTTCAAAAAGGACTTCAACCTAAGAAAATTGTGATTGATGCCTTTACCAGTGCTAAAAATTATGACAAGTACTTGGCACAAGAGGCCAATCGTTTTAGCAATCCTATCAGCTTGGAAGAAAAGGCTGAGGGTAAATACTTGGCTGTCGCAGTTTCTTCCATCATTGCGCGTGATCTCTTTCTGGAAAATCTTGAAAATCTAGGACGAGAACTGGGCTATCAACTTCCAAGTGGAGCTGGAACGGCTTCTGATAAGGTAGCTAGCCAGATTTTACAAGCCTATGGTATGCAGGGACTCAATTTCTGCGCCAAACTGCACTTTAAAAATACTGAAAAAGCGAAAAAACGCTTAGAAAGGTAAATTATGAATTCATTTAAAAATTTCCTAAAAGAGTGGGGATTGTTCCTCCTGATTCTGTCATTACTAGCTTTAAGTCGTATCTTTTTTTGGAGTAATGTCCGCGTAGAAGGACACTCCATGGATCCTACCCTAGCGGATGGCGAAATCCTCTTTGTTGTCAAACACCTCCCTATTGACCGTTTTGATATCGTGGTAGCCCATGAGGAAGATGGTAATAAGGATATCGTCAAGCGCGTGATCGGAATGCCTGGCGATACTATCCGTTATGAAAACGATAAACTTTACATCAATGACAAAGAGACAGATGAACCTTACCTAGCTGATTACATCAAACGCTTCAAGGACGACAAACTCCAAAGTACCTACTCAGGCAAGGGATTTGAAGGAAATAAAGGAACTTTCTTTAGAAGTATCGCTCAAAAAGCTCAAGCCTTCACAGTTGATGTCAACTACAACACCAACTTTAGCTTTACTGTTCCAGAAGGAGAATACCTTCTCCTTGGAGATGACCGCTTGGTTTCGAGCGACAGCCGCCATGTAGGTACTTTTAAAGCAAAAGATATCACAGGGGAAGCTAAATTCCGCTTCTGGCCAATCACCCGTATCGGAACATTTTAAGAAATCGAAGAGGCCGAGAATCACCAATCTCAGCCTCTTCTTCTATCGTGAGAAGGGATTGGTTATTGACTAGTACTCAATGAAAATCAAAGAGCAAACTAGGAAGCTAGCCGCAGGTTGCTC
>NZ_JVRR01000015.1 GCF_001070715.1 Streptococcus pseudopneumoniae | reverse complement strand
ACTAACTTCCACTTGGATTAGCGGTGGAACTTAGTTTGGGAATTTAGCCCTGGTAAAACCTGAAAAAGAGGGCTCTATTCGAGTCCCTCTATAATTAGTCTGCATAAATATATGTTACAAAACCTTCAGAAGTTGTTGTTGGATTAAACCATCCACGGTGATTTCCAATTGTACGATTACCAGCATAATTTGATTCTGATACTTGGATACGTGTTGTTGATTCAACAGCTGTAACAACCGCTACGTGACCATATCCACCATCATTCCAACATGCAATTGCTCCGACTTGAGGTGTTGAACCTGTACGGAAGCCTGCTGCTGCTGCACTTGTAGCCCACTGTGCTCCATTACCCCAGTAGTCTCCAGCCCAAGGTGCCAAGGTTTTTACTCCCCATGTACATTCACCAATTGGATAAGTTGAGGCATTTGTGTTATATGTTGGACGTACTTTAGCCTGAACAGGTGCTACTGCAGATTCAGATACTGCTTGTACCTGTGCTGCTAGGTTTGTATTACCTGAAGCAAGTACTGATTGTTGTTGGCTAGCTTGTTTTTCTTTATAAGCCGCTTCTGCAGCTGCTGCTGCACGAGCCTCTGCCTCAGCTGCCGCTTTTTGCTCTAATAGACTTGCTTTTTCCCCTTCAGCTGTCGCTTTCTCAGCAGCAAGACTCAATTCAGCAGCTTTTAGTTCTGCCTGTTTAGTAGTCAATGCTTGAGCATCATCTGCCAATTTTTGTTGATTAGCAATTACAGTATTGATTGCATCATTGTTTGCTACTTGTTTTTCAGAAATAGCTTTCTTATCTGCCTTTTGTTGTTCCAACATTTTGTTGTTCGCAGATACGATTTCACTCATTGCAGCAACACGTGAAATAGCTTCTGTAATTGATTTTGAGTTTACAATGGTATTGATATAGCTAGTTGCGGCTCCATTTGTTTGAGCACTACGAGCTTGTTTTTCCAAAGAATCATTGCGAGATACAATATTTTTAGAAAGTTCTGTAATCTCACCCTCGAGTTTCTTAGATTCTGCTTGTAATCTATCATTTTCAGATTGCAAGTTAGATTGCTCAGATTGAATAGCTGATACTTGCTCCTGAATTTGGTCAACTTGTTTTTGTGCTTCTTCTTGTTGTGCTGTTAAGTTACTAATTTTATTATCTTGAGCAGCAATTTTGTCATCAGTCGTTTCTGCATGGGCAGTCGTCAATACTGCTACCTGGGAAACCATTACTGTACTTAATAAAAGTGACGCTAAGATTTTTTTCTTCATATTACTTAGATACTCCTTCTGTTTAAGACAATACTAGTATACCAAAAAAAACTCCAATAAATATTACGCCTTTGTTACATTTTTGTTTCTTTCTTATAGATAATATTTTTCAAAAATAAATTGAAAAACAGTAATCCATAAAAAATTTAAAATCATCGTCGGTACCAAGCTATAGACTATAAAAATCGACATGTTATCCACTGTCAATCCTACCATAAAAGCCAAAAGATAACTACCCATTTCAAACAGGAATGTCAGGACAATCATGGCTAGCATTCTTGTCCAACGATTCAACAAAATAACACTATTCAATTTATGAAGAAACGCTCCCAATAAGATAAATAAGAGAGTTGCAATCCCTATTAGATGGAAAAAGTAAACATCGTAAACCAAGCCTATCACAAAACAATAGACTAGGTAGAGATACTCTGATACTTCTATCGTCTCAAATAAGAGAAATAAAAATAGAAAATGACTAGCCAAATGTACATGGGGGAAAAATGAGCCCAGAAGCTGGCTAATATGGGCGTCAATTAGAACAAAGAAAGGAAGCAATAAAAACACTCCAACCCGCTTCAACTGTCTCATTATGAATTCCCCACTAATTCTATCACATCTACATTATGAGTATCTGCACTCAATTTAACAGTTACTTCTCGTGTCAAATAGTCTGTACTATGCGTTGTGGCAGCCACTTCACCAACAGGAATATCTGCAATATTAAAGTTTCCTAATCCACCCGTTGCCACCTTATCGCCTGAACTAATATCGCTATTACTATTTAATTGGCTAATTTTAAGAACTTCATTTTCCTTGTCGTAGCCAACAATAATTCCATAAATTGTGGTAGTGCCGTGTTGAATTTTAACAGAAATCTTATCAGTATTTTCCGTATTTGTCAGAAGGTTGACCATAGTAGAGTTGTCCTCCACTTTTGAAACACTCCCAATCAAACCACCGTCTGCAATTGCTAACATATTCTCAGAAGCACCTTTTGATCTACCTGCATCCAAGGTCAACTCCTGCTTCCAAGATACCGGAGAACGCATAATAACATCTGCTGCTAAAGTCTTTGTGGCTTGCAATTTAGACTTCATATCAAGCAATTGACGCAATTGTTCATTTTCTGTCTTTAAACTTTCCGCCTCATTTGATTTAACTTCTAATTGGTAAATCTGTTTCTTCAAACTTTCATTTTCATTATATGTTCGTGTCAAATGAGCCAAATCTGATTTGACAGAATCAAACCACTGAAAAGGTTTTTGCACAACTCTATCAACCAATGAAATTCCATCTCCTAATTTTGTCACAATTGTACTTGAATAAGTCGTCGCTAAGAGAGCTGATACAAGCAGAACAGTAACAAAAACAATAATGACATATTTTGATTTTTTAAAACGGTTCATATCCCTACCTTTATATCAAGAACTGTTACAGTAACTTTTTTATCAATTCCTGAAAGCTACTAAGATTTTAAGAAAAATAAGCAACAACCAAGTACGATAACAACAAGAATGGTCAGCGTATCCTTTCGAGTCCATTTCAATTGTCGGTATTGACTTCTGCCTTTTCCACCCTGATAACCACGCGCTTCCATGGCGATAGCCAAGGAATCCGCACGTTTTAAACTTGTCGCAAAAAGAGGAATCAAAATAGGAATCATCTCCTTTACTTTTTGAACGATGCTTCCTTCACCAAAATCCACTCCACGCGCTTTCTGTGCATTCATAATCCGCGTCGTATCATCCATCAAGGTTGGAACAAAACGTAGACTCATGGACAGCATCAATCCAATTTCATGAACTGGAACTTTCACACGCTTTAAAGGCGCTAACAAAGCTTCGACAGCTGATGCCAAACTTAAGGGCATTGTTGTTAAGGTTAACAAAGTTGAAAAGAAAATAATCAATACAAAGCGACAAAAAATAATTCCAGCTTGTTGCAGAGCATAATCCGTGATTCTCACAAACGAAAATTCAAATAAAACATTCCCATTAGAAATGAAAAATAGTTGAAAAATAGTTGTGAAGGCAATCAAGAAAAACATAGACTTCAAGCCCTGAATAAAAAATGAAAGAGATACTCCTGACAAGGCAATAAAGATCCCTGTCGCTATAAAAAGAATTAAATTTGTCAAGGGGTTATTAGCCCAAAACACAATCAAAATCAGTAGCATCATAGCAAGTAATTTGCTACGTGGATCCAATCGGTGAACAATCGAATCCCCTGGGATATAACGCCCCAAAATCATACTATCCATTTAGCGACTCCTTGAACTCCTCTATCTTAATCGGTAATCGTTTAAATGACACGCCTCTATCAGCCAATCGTTTACAAAAGGCCGTAATTTTAGGTACTCCCAACTGCACTTCTTCCATAAAGACAACATCTTGAAAGACATCACTTGGTTTACCACCCTTAACTAGACGTCCCTTTTCCATCACATAGACTTGATTCGCATATTCAGCAACATCATCCATCAAATGCGTTACCAAGACAATGGTCATCCCTGACTGGTGGAGTTTTTTGAACAAATTCATCAGCTCTTTTCTTCCCAGGGGATCTAGGCCTGCTGTGGGCTCATCTAAGACTAATATGGCTGGTTCCATGGCAAGTATGCCTGCAATGGCGACACGTCTCATTTGTCCACCTGACAACTCAAACGGACTACGATTAAAAAGTGATTCATCAATTCCAACCAGAGCCAGTTTCTCACGCGCAATCTTCACAGCATCTTCTTCAGAAACACCAAAATTTTGCGGTCCAAAAGCAACGTCTTTCAAAACCGTTTCTTCAAAAATCTGATTTTCAGCAAATTGAAATACCAAGCCAACCTGTTTTCTAATTTGACGAATGTCTTTATTTTTAGAAGTCGAGGTAATTAAGGTATCAAAAACCCGCACACTG
The DNA here is from genome assembly GCF_001070715.1 of Streptococcus pseudopneumoniae. Taxonomy (GTDB): domain Bacteria; phylum Bacillota; class Bacilli; order Lactobacillales; family Streptococcaceae; genus Streptococcus; species Streptococcus pseudopneumoniae_H. The sequence goes on along the minus strand of NZ_JVRR01000015.1, from coordinate 17,161 downwards.
CCTGCACTTGGTACCAATAAACCATTTAAGAGTTGTAAAATAGTTGATTTACCACTACCTGTGTGGCCAATTAAAGCCGTATAAGAACCATCTTCAATCGTCAAAGAAATATCCGACAAAGCTGTTGAAGCTAAGGGAGTACCTTCTTGATATGTAAAACTCACATTTTCTAGAGCAATTCCCATAGCTTATCCTCTAGCTCACTTTCTGTCAAATAATTTTCAGGCAAATCATAGCCATTCTGGCTCAAAGAATGTTTTAATTGATTGGCAAAAGGATCGTCTAATCCAATTTGATCCAAATCATTTCGAGAGAAAAGATCTCTTGGACTATTAGTTGATTCAATTTCCCCTTTTTTCATGACCAACACACGATCACTCATGGCAACTTCTTCCAAATCATGGGTAATGGAAATGACCGTCATATCATAGTCTTTCCGAATTCCTTTTACTGTCTCAATCAGTTCTCTACGACCCTCAGGATCCAACATACTTGTCGCTTCATCTAGAATTAGAATAGCTGGTCTTAGGGCTACAACACCTGCAATAGCCACACGTTGCTTTTGGCCACCTGATAGACGCGCTGGCTCTCTCTTTTTAAAGTCCAACATGCCAACTAAAGCCAGAGCTTCCTCCACTCTCTTTTTCATTTCTTGGCGAGAAAGTCCCTGATTTTCCAAACCAAAGGCAACATCATCTTCAACAGTCGCTCCAACAAATTGATTGTCTGGATTTTGAAAAACCATACCGATTTGACGACGTATATTCCAAACATTTTCCTCAGTCAGCCGTTGGCCATCTATTACAATCTCTCCGGATTCTGCTTCTAGTAAGCCATCAATTAAACGAACCGTCGTTGATTTACCACTACCATTATGCCCTACAATCGAAAGCCATTCTCCACGTTTCACGTGAAACGTAATATCCTTCACATCATAGTATTCCTGATTTTCCTTATAACGAAAAGAAAGATTTTTTACATCAACTACTGATTTCATTTCGAACCAAATGTCCCTTTAAATACATAGGCACTACCCTTGAAATAATCATAGCCAGAGTAGATAGTGAAAAACAAGGCTACATAAAGTAGAACTTGACCAAGCAAAGTCCAGTGTAATAGCAAGAAAATAATCGCAAACATCTGACTGAAAGTTTTAATTTTTCCAGGCATTGCTGCTGCTAAGACTGTTCCGCCAGTTTCAACCAGTAAAAGCCTTAAACCTGTCACAGCCAACTCACGACAGATGATCACTGCAACAATCCAAGCCGGAGCCATACCTAGCTCAATCAACATAATAAAAGCCGACATAACTAGTAGCTTATCCGCCATAGGATCTGCAAATTTACCGAAATTACTGACTACATTCCATTTACGAGCTAAATATCCATCTAAATAGTCGGTAATACTGGCAACAGCAAAGATAATAGCTGCCACTATATGACTCTCTATCGAATTTCCTATCGTTAAAATAAAGATAAAAATAGGTATAAAGAGAATTCGACCTATTGTTAAGAGATTGGGAATTTGTTCTTTTTTCATTCGTTTTTCCTTAATTTTTAGTAAAGGTTACAGTAATTTGTCCAGTCTGCGCTGTTAATTTCGATAAATCAACAGTCTGATTATCTACTGTCAAAGCAACACCTTTTACAACACCTAACGTAATGGTTACAGGACTTTTAGTTGCAACTGTTGTTTCCGCACTTTTATTATCCGGCGATAAGGTTACACCGCCCTCAAGTTCGCTTTCTGAAACACTGACCCAACTTGTAACATCTGAAACTGCCAATTGCAATTTAACTGTTTCCTTACTTGTCTTATAAGCGATTTCTACATGATTTCCTTCGCCTGATACACTTATAGCTGATTCTACACTAGAAGAACTGCTAGATGAACTACTACTTGAGGAGTGGGGAACAGAGCTAGTTGAACTTATTGAACTTGTTGATTGAACCACACTATAATTAGAAAGAGAAGACCCCTCTGGTTGAGTTTGAATATAGTTCCAAACATAATAGGTCACAAAAATTAAAATCGATAAAGCAAAAAGGATAAAATAAAATAAAGGTAAAAAGGATGTTTTTTTCTTCTTTTTCTTACTTGAACGTCTACGACCTGTCAACTCATCTTCATCAACATCTACTTCCTCATAAGTAATCATACTCCCAGAATCATAAGCATCCAAAACAATTTGGTCATCTAACTCAACAGCCCATGCATATTTTCTCAAGAAAGAACGCGTGTAAAAAGGACTTGGAAGTTGATCGAAATCGTCTGCTTCCATTGCTTCCAACATATCTAACTGGATTTCTGTCTTTTTCTGCAATTCATCTAAACTCAATCCCTGATTGATTCTAGCTAATCGTAAAACCTCACCAATTGTTTTTTTCCTCATACTTGTCATCCCTTCTTTCTAGTGTCTATTATGATAGGTTACTACGATGGGAATATTGTAAAATCAACTATGTCACCATCATCTATTAAATGATGTCCAGCATCAAGGACATCCTCTAAAGTAATTTTCTGTAAAATCTTTGGTAAATCAAAAATTGTCTCACCATGTTCAAAAGCATCATATTGCGTTGCAATAAATTCAAGAGAGTTCATGCTACTGAAAAATTCTCCAAACATCTCTCTTTTGATAATATCTAAATGATCCTCTGTAATATCTAAATCCTTTGTAAAATTACGAATGGCCTTCCTAAATTGATGAGATAAAGCAACTGGCTCTTTCGTATCCATTGTCAACATAACAAAATGAAAACGACTTGTTACTTCAATTTCAAGAGATAAGGAAGCATCTATTTTACCTGATTCATATAACTTTTGAAAACGATCCGAAGTCCAACCAAACATCATTGCAAACAATAATTTTAATAAAATATGATGTCGATAGCAATCCGCTTCAGAAACTTCTCGCTTACCTCTAACTCCAATCGCTAGTTTGGGAGAAGATACTTCCATTCTCATACTGTCTGTTTGCTTTACAGCCTGTAAAACAATTTTTTCTCTTGCTACTTCCTGAACATCTAAATCTTTCCGTTCTTTTCTTTCAAAGTATCCCTGTACTAGCTCCACATCAAAATTACCAACTAAAAACAGAGACATGTTTACAGGTTTGTAAAACCTTGTAAAATTTTCTTGCAAATTAGTTAGATTGATTTGGGAAATGGACTCCTCACTTCCAACTATATCAGTTGCTAAAGGAGTACCAGGATACAAATTCGCTAAGGTTGAAAAGAATAAACACGAATCTGGATCATCTTGATACATTTCTCGTTCTTGCTGGATAATATCCTGCTCTCTTAAAATGGAATCTTCAGTAAAGTGTGCTGATGTTACCAATTCATCAAGTAAGTCTAAATTTTCTAAAAAATGATCCGTTGCTGAAAAAAGATAACTTGTTTTTGTAAAGCTTGTAAAGGCATTACTATCTGCACCTAGACTCGTAAAAGCAGACATCAAATCGCTAGAATCTTCTCTTTCAAATAATTTATGTTCGAGAAAATGAGCAATTCCTGCAGGATATTCTTTTACATCTCCGTCAACTTCTGTGACAAGCATATCTACCGAACCAAACTGTACAGTGACACTCCCGTAAACCTCTTTAAATTCCTTTTTAGGCAAAAGAGAAACTGTCAATCCGTTTGCCAAACGAGTTCGATAAACCATTTCTTTTACAGCTGGATAGTATTTTTCTTCAAAAACAACCTTTGTCATTCTATTCCTTCCATAAAGTAAATCGCCTGTAGTTTCACATTATTAGCTGCTCTACAAATATCATCTTTGTCAACTTGCTCGAGTTTTGTAATCCAACTTTTAAAGTCTGCTGAAGATTTTCCAAGTAAGGCATTTTGATAAGCACGTTCAATCAATGAACCTTGATTATCTTGAGAAAGTAACAAAGACCGACGAATCATTTCCTTGGTCTGCTCTAACTCAAGCTCTGTAAAATAACCTTTTTTTAAATCAAGCAGTTGATTATTCATCATTTTACGAGCCTGGTTCCGATTTTCTCGATCAATACCAGCATACATCCTTAAAAATCCACTAAATAAATCGAGCTGACTTGAAATGGTATAAGCTAATCCAGCATTTTCACGGACATTTGTAAAGAGCTTAGAATGAGCAAATCCACCCAGTAAACCATTCATTACAATCATGGATAAATGTTGCTCATCACCATATTCAGCAGAGCAATGATAGCCCAACTCTAAAATAGACTGTCCCACATTTTTCCGAACCATGCCTTCCTGAAGGATATTGGAATAAGGTTGACAATACTGAACCTTCACATCACCTTCTCGACCTTTAAAACCAAATGATTCTAATACATTTTGAATTTCAATCTCATTAAAATCACCTAGGAAAAAGAAATCTATTCGATCATTGGCCAAAAATTCTTGGAAACAAGAATAAGAACTTTGTGGAGTTTCAGCTAAAATACGATTTCGTAAATCACTATATTCCAATCTGATACGTTCGTCATGAAAAAATAATTTGTCTAATTCTTTATGTGCAAAATAAAAAGAATCATCCATATCAGCTGCTAAACTTGCTAGCAATTGTTTTTTCTCAATTTCAAATAAGGCCGAATCAAACCCATTATCAACTACTACGGGTGAAAAAAGAGTTTCTTTTACAAATTCCAAAACCTGAGAAGTTAGAACATTTTTCCTACTTAAAAACTCATCACGAACATAGGTAAATGTCAATTCTACAATGTGACTTTGTCCTCTTCTGAAACAATTGGTTGACATATCTGTACCGTATAGACTGGCCAAATGTCTCCTCAAAGCTTGAGAAGTAGGGTACATCAGATTAGCAGTCTCTAGCATACTCGCACTCAACATGCGACCTGCAATCGTATCAAGAGATAATGGAGCGGTAAAACGCACGGCGATTTTGTTCGTTTTAAACTTTTTTGATTGGATAAAATGTGTTGAAATTCCATGCACTAACTCCATGATTTACCTCCTTATATACAGACTTCTATTATATCACGAAAACCTGAAATTTTCTTGTTCTCTGTAACAGTTTTGAAATAAAAATCGCTTACATTACTCCTTGTTTCTCTCACTATTTTTAGGAAAATATGGTATAATACCAAAGATTGAGGTGAAATATGGAATACAAATTATTTGAAGAATTTATTACCCTCCAAGCACTACTCAAAGAACTTGGAATTACACATAGCGGAGGAGCTATCAAATCCTTTCTCTCTGAACATTCTGTTTACTTTAATGGGGAATTAGAGAGTCGTCGTGGTAAAAAACTTCGTATTGGTGATAAAGTTGACATCCCTGACATGAATATTGACATCTTGTTGACACAACCTACTTCTGAGGAGCAAGATGAATACCAAGCTGATAAAGTTGAAAAAGAACGAATCGCTAAACTTGTTAAGGAGATGAATAAAGGAGTAAAAAAAGACAAATCAAAACCTACTTCATCACCCAAAAGCAAACAAGCTCCGCGATTCCCTGGTAGATAATCATGTGGCTACAACACCTATCTCTCAAGACTTTTCGTAACTACAAAGAGACGAAAATAGACTTTAATCCTAAATTAAATGTCTTTTTAGGACGTAATGCACAAGGTAAAACAAATATGTTAGAGGCTATCTATTTTTTAGCCTTAACACGTAGCCATCGAACTCGAACAGATAAAAATCTCATTCATTTTGATGAGGAACAACTTCATCTTTCAGGTCTTGTTCAGAAAAAAACGGGATCTATTCCTCTCGAAATTGAACTAACACAAAAAGGGCGTGTGACAAAAGTTAATCACTTAAAACAGGCACGACTTTCAGATTATGTAGGACACATGAATGTTGTCTTATTTGCTCCTGAAGATTTACAACTAATTAAGGGAGCACCTTCGGTTCGACGAAAATTTATTGATATGGAGCTTGGGCAAATTAAGCCAATCTATTTATCAGATTTAACCAATTATAACCATATTCTTAAGCAAAGAAACACTTATCTAAAATCAGCTCAAACAATAGATGAAACCTTCCTTTCAGTACTAGATGATCAGCTAGTTGATTATGGATGTCGTGTGATGAATCACCGTTTAGATTTCATAAAAAAACTAGAGCATTTTGGTCGTAAGAAACATTTTGAACTTTCTAATCAGATTGAAGAATTGTCAATATCCTATCAATCTTCTGTAAAGATAACTGACAAAGAAGACTTATCAGAATCTTTCAAAATTGCTTTAGAAAAAAGTAGATCCAGAGATTTATTTAAAAAGAATACTGGTGTCGGTCCTCATCGAGATGACATTTCTTTTTATATAAATGGGATGGATGCTAGTTTCGGAAGTCAAGGTCAACATCGTAGTCTCGTCCTCTCGATAAAATTAGCAGAAATCGAGTTAATGGAAAGCATTACTACAGAATCTCCAATATTACTGCTTGACGATGTGATGAGTGAACTTGACAACACTAGACAACTAAAATTATTAGAAACGATTTCTCATTCAATCCAAACCTTTATCACAACAACAAGCTTAGATCATCTTCAAAGTCTGCCAAAAAATCTAAGTATCTTTACTATTCAGGATGGTAAAGTTAGTGTAAAATAAAATTGACAACATCGTAAAAGAACTCCTATTTTCACGGGAGTTCTTTTCATTGTTTTTTTACATAGAATAATTTGGTGCCTCATTCGTAATTTGCACATCATGAGGATGGCTTTCTTTCAAACCAGCACCAGACATTTCAATAAATTGAGCGTTATCATGTAGTTCTTTAAGGTTAGCTGCACCACAGTAACCCATACCAGATCGGATACCGCCAATCATTTGGAAGACAATATCAGCTGCTGCTCCTTTATAAGCAACACGACCTTCAATTCCTTCTGGAACAAGTTTATTTGCTTCATTGACAGAACCTTGGAAGTAACGATCGCTTGAGCCTTTTTTCATAGCAGCAATTGATCCCATACCACGGTAAGTCTTGAACTTACGTCCTTGGAAGATTTCAGTTTCACCTGGAGCTTCATCAGTTCCAGCAAACATTGATCCAAGCATAACAGCATTGCCACCAGCCGCAAGTGCTTTTACAATATCTCCAGAATACTTGATTCCACCGTCAGCAATGATCGTTTTACCATATTCACGCGCAACAGCTGCAGCATCGTAGATAGCTGTTACTTGTGGAACACCAACACCAGCAATCACACGAGTAGTACAGATAGAACCTGGTCCAATCCCAACCTTGACAACGTCTACACCTGCTTCATAAAGGGCACGCGCTCCCTCAGCAGTAGCAATATTTCCAGCAATCAAAGTACGATCTGGGAAGTGAGCACGAATCTCAGCAATTTTACGCAAGACACCTGCAGAATGACCATGCGCAGTATCAATAACAATCGCATCCGCTCCTGCCTCAAAAAGAGCCTCTGCACGTTCAAATGTATCTGAAGTAACACCTACTGCACCTGCAACTAGAAGACGACCAAACTCATCTTTAGCAGCATTTGGAAACTCAATAACTTTTTCAATATCTTTGATAGTAATCAAACCAGAAAGACGACCTTCTTCATCTACCAAAGGTAGCTTTTCAATACGGTGTTCTTGAAGAATACTCTCAGCTGTTGCAAGATCTGTACCCACAGGAGCAGTAACAAGATTTTCACTGGTCATATGATTGGAGATTGGTTGGTTATAGTCTGAAATAAAACGAAGATCTCGGTTTGTCAAAATACCAACCAATTTACGATTTTCAAGTGTTTCAACAACTGGAACACCACTGATGCGGTAACGTCCCATAAGCTCATCTGCTTCAGCAATTGTATGTTCAGGCGTCAAGAAGAAGGGATCAATAATAACTCCATTTTCAGAACGTTTTACCTTACGAACCTCGTCTGCTTGTTGAGCAATTGACATGTTTTTATGGATAACTCCGAGACCGCCTGCACGAGCAATAGCAATGGCCATTTGACTCTCTGTAACTGTGTCCATGGCAGCGGTAATAATTGGGATATTTAAAGTCAGATTATCTGCCAATTTAGTTGTTAAATCTGCATCGTTAGGCAACACATGACTTTCAGCTGGAATAAGTAATACATCATCAAAGGTAAAACCTTTTTTCAAAAATTTAGTGTCCCAATTAGACATTCGAAGTTTCCTCTTTTCTTTCTTTTTGAGCTTGACTCTTTTTATATTGTATCTATCATACCATTCTATAAAAATTTGTCAAATGTTACAGGGGTAAATAAAAAACTATCTTTTCTTCGAGATAGAAATGATAGTTTCTTGTAAAATAAACTTAGTTAAAGTAATGAAGTCCCATTGCTCCTTTAACATCAGATAGGGTTTGACCCGCAACTTCACGCGCTCTTTCACTACCTTTTTGAAGCATATTATAAACTTCTCCCATATCCTTAGCAAATTCGATACGACGCTCACGAATAGGACCAAGTTCACGTTCTAATATTTCAAGTAGATAACGCTTGGTCTTCACATCACCAAGACCACCTCGTTGATAATGTTCTTTCATGTCAGCAATTTCTTGAGCATCTTCTGGACGACCAAAAACATCTAGATAATGGAAAACCATATTTCCCTCAATCTTACCTGGATCTTCCACTCGAATATGATCTGGATCTGTGTACATACTCATTACTTTTTTACGCAAAGTATCCGCATCATCAGCTAAATAAATACCGTTATTGAGTGATTTAGACATTTTAGCATTCCCATCCAAACCAGGCAAACGACCCGCTCTCTCATTTTCTGGATAAATACCTTCCGGCTCTACCAAGACATCACAGTTATATGCATTGTTAAAAGAACGAACAATTTCACGAGTTTGCTCAATCATTGGTTTCTGATCTGTCCCAACAGGAACATAATTAGCCTTGAAAGCTGTGATGTCAGCTGCTTGAGCAATTGGATATACCAAGAATCCTGTCGGAATACTTTCTCCAAATCCTTTTTGAGCAATCTCTGTCTTGACTGTTGGATTACGCTCCAGACGTGCTAATGAAACTAGATTCATATAGTACATAGATAGTTCAGCTAATTCTGGAATTTGACTTTGAATAAAGATTGTTGATTTACTCGGATCCAATCCAACTGCAAGATAATCCAAAGCCACATTTCCGATAGACTCTACAATGGTTTGAGGATCTTTGGCATGATCTGTCAAGGCTTGTTGGTCAGCCAAGAACACAAACATATCATACTTATCCTCTTCCTGTAATAATACTCGATTTTTGAGACTCCCAACATAATGTCCAATATGCAACTTCCCTGTTGGACGGTCTCCTGTTAAAATAATGGGTTTAGTCATTTTGTTCTCCTTCGACATAGTCACTTCAATTATAGCATTTTTTTAATAAAATAACCGTAATTTATCAAAATAAATCAGTCTTGCTATTTACAGACTTGTGTAAAGGATGCTGTAAATATAATTTACACAAAATTGACAAATAAAAATTTGAATATTTCTGTATTTTCTAGTAGAATAAATATATTACACATATAGGAGAAAAACATTGCTTACAGTATCTGATGTTTCACTACGTTTTAGTGATCGCAAACTTTTTGATGATGTCAATATCAAATTTACAGAAGGAAATACTTACGGATTAATCGGTGCTAATGGTGCCGGAAAATCAACCTTTTTAAAAATTTTAGCTGGAGATATCGAACCTACTACTGGTCACATCTCTCTTGGTCCAGATGAACGTCTCTCTGTTCTTCGTCAAAATCACTTTGACTATGAAGATGAACGTGCCATTGATGTTGTTATCATGGGAAATGAAAAACTTTATAGCATCATGAAAGAGAAAGATGCCATCTACATGAAGGAAGATTTCTCAGATGAGGATGGAGTGCGTGCTGCCGAACTTGAAGGAGAGTTTGCCGAGCTTGGAGGATGGGAAGCAGAAAGTGAAGCCTCTCAACTCCTTCAAAACCTAAATATCCCAGAAGAATTGCACTATCAAAATATGAGCGAATTGGCCAACGGTGAAAAAGTAAAGGTTCTCCTCGCCAAAGCACTTTTTGGTAAACCTGATGTGCTTCTATTGGACGAGCCAACCAACGGTTTGGATATCCAATCAATTACATGGCTAGAAGACTTCTTGATTGATTTTGATAACACCGTTATCGTAGTATCCCACGACCGTCACTTCTTAAACAAAGTATGTACTCACATGGCCGACCTTGACTTTGGAAAAATCAAACTCTATGTCGGAAACTATGACTTCTGGAAGGAATCTTCTGAACTCGCTGCTAAATTGCTAGCAGACCGTAATGCCAAAGCAGAAGAAAAAATTAAACAATTGCAAGAATTCGTTGCTCGTTTCTCTGCTAATGCTTCTAAATCAAGACAAGCAACATCACGTAAGAAAATGCTTGATAAGATTGAACTTGAAGAAATTGTACCATCTAGTCGTAAATATCCATTTATCAACTTTAAGGCAGAACGTGAAATCGGTAATGATCTCTTGACAGTAGAAAATCTAACTGTAAAGATTGACGGTGAGACTATTTTAGATAATATCAGCTTTATCTTGCGTCCAGGTGATAAGACAGCACTTATCGGACAAAATGACATCCAAACAACTGCATTGATTCGTGCAATCATGGGAGATATTGACTATGAAGGAACTGTCAAGTGGGGAGTAACTACTAGCCGTTCTTACTTGCCAAAAGATAACTCGGCAGATTTTGCAGGAGGAGAGTCAATCCTTGACTGGTTGCGTCAATTCGCAAGTAAAGAAGAAGATGACAATACTTTCCTACGTGGCTTCCTCGGACGTATGCTCTTCTCTGGAGATGAAGTTAACAAACCTGTAAATGTCTTGTCAGGGGGAGAAAAAGTTCGTGTCATGCTTTCAAAACTCATGCTCTTAAAATCAAATGTCCTTGTACTTGATGATCCAACCAATCACTTGGACTTGGAATCTATCTCAAGCTTGAATGATGGATTGAAAAACTTCAAAGAATCAATCATCTTTGCCAGTCATGACCACGAGTTTATTCAAACTTTGGCTAACCATATCATTGTCTTATCTAAAAATGGTGTCATTGACCGTATCGATGAAACCTATGATGAATTCCTAGAAAATGCAGAAGTACAAGCAAAAGTTAAAGAACTTTGGAAAGACTAAATAAAACTTCAAAACTCAGTTGGGGTAACCAGCTGAGTTTTCTAACATTTTATGAGGTAACATGAAATTATTTTTTAAAACATATTGGACCTATTTTGTTTCCTTCATCATTCCCGTAATCATTATGACAGGAGTATATCTATCTCAAGGTATCTACTGGAATAGCGATCCATCTCCTCTATTAGGAGATGGATTTCATCAATACGTTATTTTTGATGTAGCTCTAAGAAATATCCTACACGGAAATGGTAGTTTGTTTTATACCTTTACAAGTGGCCTCGGATTGAATTTCTATGCCCTATCTAGTTATTACTTGGGTAGTTTCCTTTCACCATTAGTTTACTTTTTTGATCTAACGAATATGCCAGATGCTGTCTATCTGACAACTCTCTTAAAATTTGGATTGATTGGACTGTCAACTTACTTTAGTTTAAATAAATTATTTCAATCGATTCCTAAGCCTTTAAAACTAGCTTTATCTACTTCCTATGCTCTGATGAGTTTCACTGTCAGTCAATTAGAGATAAAAACCTGGCTAGATGTTTTTATCTTGATTCCTTTAATTATAACTGGTTTACAGCTACTTATCACTGAAAAGAAATTCCTATTGTACTTTACAAGTCTGTCAATCTTATTTATCCAAAACTATTATTTTGGCTATATGACAGCATTGTTTCTTATTTTCTGGTATCTCTGCCAAATTTCTTGGGACTTTAAAACTCGAAAATCATCTGTTCTTGATTTTGTTGTGACCTCCTTTTTAGCTGGTATGGCTAGTTTGATTCTGACTCTTCCTACTCTGTTTGATTTACAGACACATGGAGAAAAATTAACTGAAGTTACAAAGTTTCAAACTGAAAGTAGCTGGTATCTTGATCTCTTTGCTAAGCAATTCATTGGTTCCTTTGATACAACCAAGTATGGGGCCATCCCAATGATTTTTGTTGGACTACTTCCCTTTATTTTGACCATTTTATTTTTTACGCTGAAATCTATTAAGTTTCACGTGAAACTTATCTATGCAATCTTCTTTGCATTTCTAATTGCAAGCTTTTATATTGAAGCTCTTGATTTATTTTGGCAAGGTATGCATACTCCAAACATGTTTTTACATCGCTATGCTTGGATTTTCTCTACCTTGTTAATTTACACAGCAGCGGAAGTCTTAAATCGTCTGAAAGAAATTAAAATCTGGAATTTTTTAGTTTCGCTTTTTCTCCTAGTAACAGGATTTTTAGCTACCATCTATCTAAAATCGCATTATTCTTTTTTAACAGATTTGAATATTCTGCTTACTCTTGAATTTTTAGTTGTCTATTCTCTTTTACTCCTTGCAGTTATCAAAAAGTTTATCTCTGTAAATCTATTTGCCATTCTAATTTCTTTATTTATAATGGTTGAAATAAGTTTAAATGCTTCATCTCAAATAGACGGAATTGCTAAAGAATGGGGTTTTGCTTCTCGAAGTTCATATAATCGAGATATCCCAGCTATGGAATCTTTCTCAACATATATTGGAAATCAATTTACTCGTACTGAAAAACTACAAACTCAGACAGGAAATGACAGTATGAAATTCAACTACAATGGAATCTCTCAATTTTCATCTGTTCGAAATCGTTCAGCAAGCTCTACTTTGGATAAACTGGGGTTTAAATCCTCTGGGACCAATCTCAATCTCCGTTATGCCAATAATAGTATTTTGGCTGATAGTTTATTTGGTATCCAGTACAATATCTCAGACAGTCCTATTGATAAGTATGGTTTCCAAGATATCTATCAAAAAGATAATCTTACCCTATATGAAAATCAGTTCTCTCTTCCGATTGCCTTTGCTAGTCAATCTGTTTACAATGATGTCAAGTTCAATGAACATACCTTGGATAATCAAGCCTCGTTTTTAAATCAACTTGCTAACGTCAATTTTGATTATTTTTCTCCAATACCCTATGAAAAAACAGAGAATACTGATGATTTGATTAGTGTTACAAGTTCTTCAAATGAGGATGCAGCAATCCAATATCAAATTGAAGTGCCAGAAAACAGTCAAGTTTATCTTTCTTTCACAAACCTTCACTTTTCTAATGACAAACAAAAGAATGTTGATATCCTTGTCAATGGAAAAAAGAAAACTTTTTCAACTGATAATGTCTTCTCCTTCTTTAATCTAGGCTATACAAATGAGAAAAAAACTTTCAATATTCATGTTAGTTTCTCTGGAAATTCACAAGTATCATTTGAATCTCCTACCTTCTACCGTTTAGATACCCAAACTTTAACTGAGGCAATTCAAAAAATTAAAGAACAACCTGTAATAGTATCAACTTCTAAAAACAAGGTCTTTGCTACATATGATGTCCAACAAGATACATCTATTTTCTTCACTATTCCTTATGACAAAGGTTGGTCTGCCTACCAAGATGGTAAGAAAATAGAAATTAAACAAGCTCAAACTGGTTTTATGAAAGTTGATATTCCTAAGGGGAAAGGAACTATTACACTTTCCTTCATTCCCAATGGTTTTATTACTGGAGCAATCTGTTTCTTTACTTCTCTCTTACTATTTGGAATCTATAATCACAAACGAAAGTCATCTAAGACATAAAAAAATCGACCAATTGGTCGATTTTTTTAATCTTCTTCTATTTTCTTAGGTTGATAGGCTAGCATACCTAAACCAATAAATAGTACTAGTATCACAGAAAGGAAAATGACTTGATGATGAATATTTCCTGTCATAGAGATTGTTTGTCGTAATCCAGAAACTGAATAACTCATTGGTAACCAAGGATTAATGGCTCTAAAGAAATCATTTGTCAAAGCAAGTGGGTAAGTACCTGCACTTGATGCCAACTGTAATAAAAGCAAGATAAGAGAAAAGAAAGCTCCTATACGGCTATTCCATGTTGTTAAAGTGGTCACCATGGACATGAATACTAAACTTGTTAGGATAATGAGAATAAATGTTCTCATCTCATGATTTGCAGTTAGACCAATAAGATGAACTCCTCCATATACCAAAATTCCTGCTAAAACAGCTATAATACCATTTATTTCAGCTCGAGATTTCAACCAAGCCCAACGACTCTCTGGATGACGTCCTGAAGGCAACTTCGCAAAGATCATATTCGTTGATATTGCTGCAACAAAGAGAGCAACTGATATCATATAAGGAGCCATTGCGATTCCATTTACATGAACTTGCTCATTGTCTGTTTTGGAAAGATTGAGTGGATTTGACAAAATCTCTGCATTTTTAGATTCCGTTGATGCTGATTTAAGTTGATCACTAGCATTACTTAGTCCTTGTCCTAAAGAAGCAGCTCCTGTCTGTAAACCTTCCAATCCAGAAGTTAACTTTGTTCCACCTTCTGCTAGTTTCCCAGATCCATCTGCCAATTTATTAGCTCCATTCTCTAATTGAGAAGCACCTGAAAGTAACTGACTGGATTTGTCTGCTAATTTCCCAGATCCTGATTGTAATTTATCAATTCCTGCTATCAATTCTTGACTCTTTTGATTCAATTGGTTAGAGCCAGTTGATAATTTTTCAATACCAGATACTAATTCTGGAGTTTTTTCAACTAATTGACCAACTCCTGCTGTCAAGTTAGAAGATTTTTGTGTCAAGGTAGTTGAGCCTGAAACTAGTTGATCCAGACTACCTGTCAAGGTGGAATTCTTTTCACTTAGTTGACTTGCGCCTTGAGAAACTTTATCAACACCTGCAGTATATGCATTTACACCCGATGTAATCGACTGACTGGCAGGAACTAATTTGCTAGCAACAGCTCCTTGTATCTCTGTTAATCCACTTGACAATCCTGTCAAAGAAGTAGAAGCAAGCGGTAATACTTGATTAGCTTGATTTTTTAAAGTCGAAAGATTAGAAGATTGATTTTGTAAGTTTTCTAAACTTCCTTGTAAACCTTGAACTAAAGCTACAATTGACTGTGCTGATTGAATACTATCAGTCGAATTTTGAGATACAGAAGCACTTATCTCAGCTTGTTGCTCACTTGTCAATGATTGATAAGCTGCTGTCGATTGAATATTGGCTAATGTAGTTGCTTTTTCAGACTGAGCACTTGCTAACATTTGATTAGAAAGAGATGCTATACTTGATAAAACAGAATCTAATTGTTTTGTATCTCCAACATCAATATTTTGAATAACTTGATTTAACTGATTCAGACCAGAAGATAATTGATTAATTTGATCTTTTTTCCCAGACGAAGCATCTAACTTGCTAGAAAGTTGTTGAATTCCTTCACTTAATTGCTCCATACCCATTCGAAGTGTAGCTGATTGATTGGATAACTGATTAGCACCTGTTGCAAGATTTCCCACTCCATTGGTGTAGGCACTAACACCAGATGAAAATTGATTAAGACCAGCATTAAGCTGAGAAACACCGCCAGTATAGAGGATTCTACACCAGTATATAACTGATTGATTCCTCTTACTAATTCAGGACTTTTAGAAGATAATTGACCTAATCCGCTATCTAATTGACTCACTGCACCAGTATATGTAACTAAACCACTATTAAAATTTCCTAAGCCAAGATGAAGTTGTTCAACACCAGAAACATAAGCAGATAATCCTTTAGTAAACTGCTCCGTTCCATTTGAAAATGTTAAACTTGAAGCTGCTAAAGAGTGTAGGTTAGTAGTTAATGTTTGACTTCCTGTCACTAACTGATTCACTCCATCAGTTAATTTTTCACTACCAGAAGCTGCTTGACTCATACCATCCTTTAAATTGACCATTTTGTTGAATAAAGCTTTAGTATAGGTCTCGGTTACATTGGTAGAAACACTCTGCTTTAATTGTGTCATTGCAGAATCACTCATCTTGCTGGCAATAAAACTATGACCACTTGAAGTCTGATAATCGATTTGCATTTGCTCTGGATGATCCGTTAAAATAGAAGCTGCTTTTTCAGATAAATCACTTGGTAAAGTCACTACCATATAGTAATCGCCATCTTCCAATCCCTTCTTTCCTTCCTCTTCATCTACAAAATGAAAATCCAAGGTTTTATTTTCTTTTAAATTGGTCACCATGTCTTTTCCTATAGACATGCTATTACCATTATAGGAAGCATCTTTATCATGATTGACAACTGCCACAGGTAAGTCAGACAATTGACCATATGGATCCCACATTGAGGACAAAAATATGATATTGTACAGAGCTGGAATAAGAGAAATCCCTATCATGACAATAATAAAGGTTGGTTTTTTAAAAATTGCTTTCCATTCTTTAAACATAGTTTCTCCTTTTTTAAACATATTGTCTAAAATTTTGATATAATAGATTATACAATAAAAAATCTAAATTACAAGATAAAAAATCCATTTTTAGACATATAGTCTAATTTGTTTACAAGGAGGAAATATGAAAGAAAGTAACAAACGCTTAAAAACAAAGCGAACTATTGAAAATGCTATGGTACAATTACTGATGGAACAGCCATTTGATCAAATTTCTACTGTCAAGTTAGCAGAAAAAGCCGGAATTAGTCGTTCCAGCTTCTATACGCACTATAAGGATAAGTATGATATGATCGAGCACTATCAAAGTAAGCTATTTCATACATTTGAATATATTTTTCAAAAACATGCTCATCACAAAAGAGATGCTATTTTAGAAGTATTTGAATATCTAGAATCAGAACCACTTCTGGCTGCCCTTCTTTCTGAAAATGGGACTAAAGAAATCCAAAATTTCTTACGAAATAAACTTCATATCATGCTTAGTACGGATTTACAAAAACGCTTTATGCAACTAAATCTAAATACCACTGAATTAGAATATAGTAGCATCTATCTAACTCATGCACTTTTTGGTGTTTGTCAAACTTGGATTGCACACGGAAAAAAAGAAAGTCCTCAAGAAATAACAGACTTCCTTATGATGATGCTTGGTGATACAAATTGATACAAAAAGAGGAACACAGTTGTGTTCCCTTTTATCTATACTCCGCCAGTAGGACTCGAACCTACGACATCATGATTAACAGTCATGCG
>NZ_JVRR01000014.1 GCF_001070715.1 Streptococcus pseudopneumoniae | reverse complement strand
ACGGCAAGGCGACGTTGACGTGGTTTGAAGAGATTTTCGAAGAGTATAAATAGTAAACAAAAAGGAGCTTTTGGCTCCTTTTCTTTGTAATTATAAGGTTTTTTCTTGTTCTCTCACAACCAGCAAATCGACCTTAGCATGGCGGAGAATGTATTCAGATGAAGAGCCGACCAAGAGGCGTTCAAAGGCGTTGAGACCAGTTGCGCCAACGAGGATGAGGTCTACTTCTTCAGCATCGGGAATAGTACGTGCCAGTAGGGTCTTTGGATTTCCCATTTCAATGACGATGTGAACATCTGCCACACCGGCATCTTTAGCACGTTTTTCGTACTCTTTCATCAGACTTTCAGCGTCGACTTGGAGTTGTTCGTAAACTTCAGCATCAAAGGTGGATACACTTTGGAGAGCGCGTGTGTCAATGACATGGGCGATGGTGAGTTTAGCGTCGTTTCGTAGAGCAGAATGAACTCCCTTGATAAAAGCCAAGTCCGCTTCCTTAGAACCATCGATTGCGACCATGATATTTTGGTAACGTTGTGCCATAATGAAACCTCCTGAAATTTTCTTACTATAATTGTAAACCTTTTCACTATAGAAGTAAAGCAAAAAAAGTATTTTTTAAAAGAATGTTAGCACTTAAAATCTATATAAATATATGATAAAATAAAAGAAAGGATAGCAGGAAAGAAGTGAAGGGAGGGAGAATGATGAAAAACTCTTTTCAAGAAACAAAAAATTCAAATTTCCTTTATTATGGAATCATCCTAGTTTCAGTCTTGGTAGAAGTTGTCATGATCTGGCAATTAGAGAGTCTGGTACCGCTTCTCTATCCAGGTTTTATTGGATTTTTAGTCTTTCATGTACTCTATCATCTAATCTTATTCCTAGTTGCAAAACGAAGTGGGCGTTGGGGTTACTTGATGATATGGGGACTTTTCCTCATGTTCAATCTTCTTTATGACTCCTTTTTAGGCTTGCTTTTTCTAGGTTTATCTTTTGGTATGTGATGTGACTTTTGCAAAATACCTGCTATCTCACTTGTTTTGGAGCCTGGGACAAAAAGATTTTGATTTTAGGAATTCTTTATTATAAGTTTTTAAAATTGATAAATTAGACAAAAAAACGAACAAAATAGAATTCTGAGTGTCAGATAACTTGTTTTGTTCGTTTTTTATATTTAAGGTTAGACTTTTGTCCCAGACTCTTTTCTTCTGTAGGATTTTAGTAACACATTTCAGTAAACTTGTCGCATTCTCTTTCTAGTGGTATAATGTTACTATCTCGATGAATTGAGGAAACAAGATGAAAGAATATAACAAGTCTAGTAAGTTAGAGCATGTTGCTTATGATATCCGTGGTCCTGTTTTGGAAGAAGCCATGCGGATGCGAGCAAACGGAGAAAAGATTTTACGTCTGAATACCGGAAATCCGGCAGAATTTGGCTTTACAGCGCCAGACGAAGTCATTCATGACTTGATTATGAATGCGCGTGATAGTGAAGGTTATTCTGACTCCAAGGGGATTTTCTCAGCCCGTAAGGCCATCATGCAGTATTGCCAATTGAAGAAATTCCCAAATGTAGATATTGATGATATTTACCTTGGAAATGGTGTTAGTGAACTGATTGTCATGTCCATGCAGGGGCTTTTGGACAACGGGGATGAAGTCTTGGTGCCAATGCCAGACTATCCTCTCTGGACAGCAGCTGTCAGCCTAGCTGGGGGAAATGCCGTTCACTATATCTGTGATGAAGCTGCAGAATGGTACCCAGATATTGACGATATTAAGTCAAAAATCACTTCCAATACCAAGGCAATCGTCCTTATCAATCCAAACAACCCAACTGGAGCCCTTTATCCTAAAGAACTCTTGCTGGAGATTATTGAGATTGCCCGTCAAAATGATTTGATTATCTTTGCGGATGAAATTTACGACCGTATGGTCATGGATGGACATGTGCATACGCCTGTGGCGAGCTTGGCACCAGATGTCTTCTGTGTCAGCATGAATGGTCTGTCAAAATCGCACCGTATTGCTGGTTTCCGTGTAGGTTGGATGGTCTTGTCTGGACCTAAGACTCATGTCAAGGGCTATATTGAAGGTCTCAATATGCTATCCAATATGCGCCTTTGCTCTAACGTTTTGGCCCAACAAGTCGTACAAACTTCCTTGGGTGGTCACCAATCAGTTGATGAATTGCTCCTTCCTGGTGGACGAATTTATGAGCAAAGAAATTTCATCTACAATGCCATTCAAGAGATTCCAGGTCTCTCTGCGGTTAAACCCAAGGCTGGACTCTATATCTTCCCTAAAATCGACCGTAATATGTACCGTATCGATGATGATGAACAGTTTGTCCTTGATTTCTTGAAGCAGGAAAAGGTTCTCTTGGTTCATGGTCGAGGCTTTAACTGGCAGGAACCAGACCACTTCCGTATCGTTTACCTTCCTCGTGTTGATGAACTAGCCCAAATCCAAGAAAAGATGACTCGTTTCTTGAAACAGTATCGTAGATAGGGCTTACATTCGAATCACACGAATCACAGTATTTCGCTAAGATGCTTGTCAAAGCCTAGCTTTCTTGTTATAATAGATAGGATGGAGGCGTTATGGCACTAAAAAAAGCAAGCCTAGCTTGTGCGGTTTGTGGTTCGAGAAACTATTCAATCAAGATCAGCGGAAACCCCAAGCCTACACGACTAGAAGTAAATAAATTTTGTAAGCATTGTGGCAAGTACACTACACATAGAGAAACGAGATAGGAGAGAGCGATGCGATTTATTGGAGATATTTTTAGACTTCTTAAAGACACAACATGGCCAACTCGTAAGGAAAGCTGGAGAGATTTTCGTTCTATCATGGAATACACAGCTTTCTTTGTAGTAATTATTTACATTTTTGACCAGTTGATTGTTTCAGGTTTGATTCGATTTATTAACATTTTTTAGAAGGTTAGTGGAGTTAATTACACTAGAAATCTTCTATTTATGAAAGGAAATATCATGGATAGTTTTGATAAAGGGTGGTTTGTTTTACAAACTTATTCTGGTTATGAAAATAAGGTAAAAGAAAATCTATTACAACGTGCACAAACCTACAATATGTTGGATAATATTCTACGCGTTGAAATTCCAACACAAACCGTGCAAGTTGAAAAAAATGGAAAGAGAAAAGAAGTAGAAGAAAATCGCTTTCCAGGTTATGTTCTTGTAGAAATGGTCATGACAGATGAAGCTTGGTTTGTTGTGCGAAACACACCAAACGTTACAGGATTCGTAGGATCTCATGGGAACAGATCAAAACCAACACCATTATTGGAACAAGAAATTCGTGACATTTTGGTATCTATGGGACAAACTGTCCAAGAATTTGATTTCGATGTTGAGGTTGGTCAAACTGTACGTATTATTGATGGCGCTTTTGCAGACTACACTGGTAAGATTACAGAAATTGATAACAATAAAGTGAAGATGATTATCTCTATGTTTGGTAATGACACAGTTGCAGAAGTAAACCTAAACCAAATTGCAGAATTATAACCTTAAGAGAGGCTGAGCCTCTCTTTTTTGTGCAGTTGAGACGGTGTAGAGAACAGAATGGAGAAAATGGAACAAATGTGTTTTCTAATCTGTTAGACTGTACACAGAAAGGGGAAAAGAATGATTAAAGAATTGTATCAAGAAGTCCAGGGAATTGTGTACAAGTGTAGAAATGAATATTACCTTCATTTGTGGGAGCTATCGGATTGGGATCAAGAGGGAATGATCTGTTTATATGAATTGATTAGTAAAGAAGAAGGACTGGTAGAAGATATACCACGCTTACGTAAATATTTCAAAACCAAGTTTCGAAATCGAATTTTAGACTATATCCGTAAGCAAGAAAGCCACAAACGAAGATATAATAAAGAACCCTATGAA
>NZ_JVRR01000013.1 GCF_001070715.1 Streptococcus pseudopneumoniae | reverse complement strand
ACTCTTACTATTATACCCACTTTTTAAACTTTGTCAACACCTTTTTTAAATTTTTTTATTAATTTTACAACAGCTTCAGTTCGAGCTGTATGTGGGAACATATCGACCGACTGGATATAATGAAGATCATAGACTTCTACTAAGCGCACTAAATCACGAGCTAAAGTCGAAACATTACAAGAAATATAAACCATTTTTTCTGGTACATAAGTAAGAATAGTATCTAATAACTTATCATCCAGACCTGTACGTGGTGGGTCCACAATCAGAGCATCTGCTCGGTAGCCTTCCTTGTACCAACGAGGAATAATCTCTTCTGCCGTTCCAGCTTCATAATGAGTATTGTCAAATCCCATTCTTTTAGCATTTCGCTTGGCATCTTCAATAGCTTCTGGAATAATATCCATACCTCTGAGTGTTTTAACTTTCTTTGCAAAGGCAAATCCAATTGTTCCAACTCCACAATAAGCGTCAATCAAATGGTCTTCTTTATTAACATCCAAGGCTTTTACCGCCTCGTTATAAAGAACTTCTGTTTGTTCAGGATTTAGCTGATAAAAAGCTCGAGGAGATAGTGAAAATTCATAATCGAGTACACCTTCTTGAATACTCTCTTGTCCCCAGATAATCTCTGTCTTTTCACCATAAATCTCACTGGTTTTAGCTGTATTTGTATTCACAGCTACTGTCACAACTTCTGGGAAATCTTTAATTAAATCTTTTACCAGCAGGGTTAAATTAAGCTGGCGGTTTGTAACAATAATAATCTGAACCTGTCCAGTCTTTCTTGCTCGTCGGACCATTATAGTTCTAACACCTAGAACTTTTCTCTCATCCGTGATTGGAATCTGGTGAAAAGTAAGTAATTCTGCTAGACGATTAGCAATCACTTGAGTTTCCTTATCTTGTACTAGGCACTCTTTCAACTCTACCAAATAATGAGAGTTTTGTGCATACAGACCTGCCTTGACCTGATTCTTAAATTTTCGAGTCTGAAATTGTAACTTAGCACGGTAGTACTTTGGTTCCTGCATACCAATCGTCGGGCGGATTTCATAATTTTCATATCCTGCAGGGGCAAATTTTTTCAGCGCTTGATGAAGCAAGTCCGTCTTGAACTCCAGCTGCTTATCATAATGCAGGTGCATGATCTGGCAGCCTCCGCACTCGTTGTAAATAGTACAAGCTGGCACAACTCGAAATTTAGACTTCTTGTTAACCTTTAGTAATTTTGCTTCAACAAAGTTGCGTTTAATAGAAGTAATCTGACAATAGATATCTTCACCTTTGAGAGCACCAGGCACAAAGACTAATGTTTTTTGGTAAAAGCCAATTCCCTCACCATTAATTCCCATGCGCTTGATTTTTAATGGTATTTTTTGTTTTATTTTTAGATTCATAGGTCTATTATACCATGGAGTTTTTAAGATATTTAAGAATATGTTACAATAAAAGCATGAATTCAAAAACACCTCGCTTTAGTATACTAGATTTCCCTGAACAATTACGAAGCTATATCAAGGGAGCTAATCTCTCTGATAGTTCTTCTCATTCAAGTGCAACTGTCCTATATATAGATTCAGGTTACTATTTAAAAATAGATCAAAAAGGCAGATTAGCTCAAGAAGCTAAGATTGCAAGTTGGTTCGAAACTGAAGGATTGGGAACTCCAGTGATTACCTATTTATCAGCAAATAAGGACTTCCTTCTGACTAAAGAAGCCATTGGCAGCAACGCTCTCTCTTTTTTAAATCAACCCGAAAAACTCTGTCAAACCCTGGCTCAAGCATTAAACAAACTTCACAGTCTTAAACCACAATCTTTTCCGTCGGAAAATCATCTGAAGCGTTATAAAGAAGAAGCCTTAAAAAACTATCAGGAGGGGACTTTTTATAACAAGACTCTTCTGCCTCAATTTCATATTCACAGTCGTGAAGAAGCTTACCAACTGATACAAGAGAAAGGTCACCTTCTCAAAGCTGATGCTTTTATTCATGGAGATGCCTGCCTGCCAAATTTCATCTTAAAGGATGCCTCGCATTTTTCTTGCTTTATTGACTTGGGATTGGCCGGTTTTAGTGACCGACATATCGACCTCTTTTGGGCAATTTGGTCCCTTCATTACAACCTACAAGATGCTACGTATGCTGAATTATTTCTCGACTATTACGGTAGAGAATATGTAGATATGGATAAACTCCGACTTGTTGCAGCTTTCGAAGCATTTAGATGAAAGGAAATTATGAAAATCACAAAACTTGAAAAGAAAAAAAGACTCTATCTGATGGAGCTTGATAACGGCGACAAATGCTACATCACCGAAGATACAATTGTTCGTTTTATGTTATCGAGAGATAAGGTGATAAGCGAAGAAGAATTGAAAGAGATTCAGGACTTTGCTCAATTTTCTTATGGTAAGAATCTGGCCCTCTACCATTTATCCTTTAAAGCACGCACTGAAAAAGAAGTCAAAGAATATCTGAAAAAATACGATATTGATGAAAACATCGTTTCTCAAGTCATTGATAATCTCAAAGAAGATAATTGGATTAATGATAGCCAGTACGCTTATGCTATCATCAATGCCAATCAACTTTCAGGAGACAAGGGGCCTTATGTACTGACTCAGAAACTAGCACAAAAGGGGATTTCAAAATCTACTATAGAAGAGAACTTGAAAGAATTTGATTTTTCGGAAGTTGCTCAACGTGTAGCCAATAAACTATTGAAAAAATATGAGGGAAAACTTCCAGCTCGTGCCCTGCAAGATAAGATTATCCAGAACTTGACTAACAAGGGTTTTTCTTATTCTGATGCTAAAAGTGCCTTTGACGACTTGGATAGTCAAGTTGACCAAGAAACGACTCAAGAACTCATCTTCAAGGAACTTGATAAGCAATATACTAAGTATGCCAGAAAGTATGAAGGATACGAACTGAAGCAGCGTTTAACCCAAGTTTTAGCACGAAAGGGCTACGATTTTTCGGATATAGCAAGCGCTCTTAGAGAATATCTTTAATATTTCCAAGTGAAATTCACAGATTTTAGATAATTTTATGGTACAATAGTAAATGATAAACTTATAAATTGTAGAAAGTTGGTTAGTTATGAAACTTCCAAAAGAAGGCGACTTTATTACAATTCAAAGTTATAAGCATGATGGGAGTCTCCACCGAACTTGGCGGGACACCATGGTACTAAAAACAACAGAAAACGCCATTATTGGTGTCAACGATCATACACTTGTTACCGAAAGTGATGGTCGTCGTTGGGTCACTCGAGAACCGGCTATTGTTTACTTTCACAAGAAATATTGGTTTAATATCATTGCCATGATTCGTGATAATGGAATTTCCTACTATTGCAATATGGCTAGCCCCTACTATCTGGATGAAGAAGCACTGAAGTATATTGATTACGATTTGGATGTTAAAATTTTTACAGATGGGGAAAAACGTCTCTTGGACGTTGAGGAGTATGAGCGTCACAAACGCAAAATGAATTATTCTGATGACTTGGACTATATTTTAAAAGAACATGTCAAAATTCTTGTTGATTGGATTAACAATGGACGTGGTCCTTTCTCAGAAGCCTATGTAAACATTTGGTACAAGCGCTATGTAGAACTAAAGAATCGGTAAAGTTGTCAAACTAGGGTGAAAGCCCAATGTCATTAAGTTAGTGAGCTAACTATTTGAATAGGAGATATGATTGAGGTCATCAAAGTGATTCTCTAGTCTATCTTCTATTTTTTTGTATAACAAATCATGAGGCTGGGCAAAAACTCAATTTCAGGAGAAAATGAAGTGTATTCCCATGATAAAACGCATAATATCAAGTTTTTTAATACCTGATATAATAGATTGAAAGTAGAATAGTACACCTTGACTTCTAAAACATTGCTAGAAATTAATTTGACTGTCCTGATTGATTTGTCCTGTTTTTATTTCATTTTACTATGCTATGCGTTTTTCTGATTTTAAAGACTTTTTCCCAACCTCGGACTGAAAAAAAGCAGAGAAGAGCATCTAAAAAAGATATCTTCGCTGCTAATGTTAACATTCATTATTTAAACTATATGGATTTTATCATCGAATATGCTTTTTTACTTATTAAATACTTTGCTCCTCTTTCACCAACTTCTTATCATACACACGGATGAATGGAAGATAAACTAAGAATGCTGCAAATGCACATACTAGAGCAACTAATACAGCTCGAAGATCTGCTGTCCCTAAGAAAGCTCCAATTCCTACTGGAGTTGGCCATGGAACCTGTGCAATAACCGGCTTAATAAAGTTTAGAGAATTCACTACGTAATAAATAGTAGCAGTAACCATTGGTGCTAAAATAAATGGTATAGCCAAAGCTGGATTATAAATAATAGGTAATCCAAAAATTAATGGTTCATTAATATTGAATAAAGCTGGAACTACAGATGCTCGTCCTATTGCTTTAAGCTGTTCAGATTTAGCGGCAAAAGCAATATATAAACATAGGCCTAAAGTTGCACCAGAACCACCTGCAATTACAAACATATTAGAGAATTCACCTGCAACAGCAAAGTGCCCACCAGCAGCATTTTCAGCCATATTAGCAAGAGCAATCGGATTAACAAATGCAAAAACAATGTTAGCACCGTGGATACCTACAATCCAAAGTAGTTGAGTCAACAGATAAATAATCATTAAACCAATCCATGAATTAGTCAGATTGGATACAAAACCAAATGGAATTGCAATGACTTTAAAAATATCTGTTCCCATTGCTACAAGAAGACCGTTGATAAAGATAACAACGAATGCAACAACAAATCCTGGAATCAAAGCGGTAAATCCACGAGAAACTCCTTCTGGAACAGCTTCAGGCATTTTAATAACCCAATTATTTTTAACACACATACGATAAATAAGAACAGTCACAATTGCCATAATGATTGCGGTAAAAATCCCCGTTGTCCCAAAACGTGCGACTCCATTTCCCATTGCCCATCCATCTGCAATTACTGCGCCTTCTTTTAGACTTGTCACAGCCTTCATCATTCCACCATCAAAAATGATTTGCGGTACTGTCATGACAAAAGCCATCAAGGCAAGCAAGGCACCATTAAGAGGATTCATATTGAGTTCTTCTTCCTCTGCATAAATTTTTGTCAATTCATATGCAAGTGATAGAACGAAATAAAGAGATAGAGAACCCATAGTCGCATAGTTTGCAACCATGTAAAGTGATGTGAATTTATCAAATGAAGCAGAGAAAATATCTGCCACAATTGGCCAAAATGAGAAAGCTTGTGGCAAAATACTGAATACCAAAAACATTGATCCTACAATAGTAAATGGTACAGCAGCCATACCTGCAGCCGTGATAGCACGCACTACTTTAAACTGAGCAAGTTTGCCCATTGGTCCCATAACATGGTTTTCAAGGAAACCAAACAACCCGTTTTGTTGATCCATAAATAGACCTCCTTAATAAAACATAATAATTTTTACTTTTTAAAGACTAGTTTCAAATACAAATTATACTAGATCAGGATTATAAACTAAGTGAGTTCTTTTCCAATTGGACAAATTGTTGATAAGCCTTATCTGTTCGTTTATAAATTTTTTTAATTCTTCTAATGTCTAACAAACTCAGAACTAAACCTAATAGAAGAACTACAAAAACAAATAAACGTGCTACTTGGTTATTTTCAAAAATCGGAAAAAGATTCGTAAACCAACTTGTCCAAGTTAAAACAAGTAATCCTATTGAAATAAGCATTTGTATTCTAACAAACATTAGTGTTATTCCCAACTTTTCTTTCCTATTTCCATAAAGTTTAAATTGTTCAACAGTTGCTAAAATAGAAAATACTATGAGCATAATGGGGAAAATAATAATAAGCGAGGGACTAATAAACTGATTCAAAAGCCAATAAACATTTCCAAAAAAGAAGAGTGCTATTGAATAACGTAGAAGAAGATATCGATTGAAAAAAGTATTAGTTAGAGCCATCTCTCGACGTTGTTGTTCAATTTTTTGTCGTTCTTTTCTATCCATATCATTCCCTCCTTATATTTAGTTAACTTTCTTATAAAGAGCTAACATTTCCTTTGCTACTTCTAATAATGTCATAGTGGTCATTAAATGATCTTGAGCATGTACCATGATAATTTCAATTTTAATTTCCACTCCACTTGCGTATTCTTGCAAGAGTTTGGTTTGTGCATGATGCGCTTCAAGAATTATCTCATTTGATTGATTTAATTTACTTTCTGCATCATCAAAACTACCTTCTCTCATTTTTGCAAATGCTTCATGTATTTCTGACCTTGCATTTCCCGAATGCAGGATAATTTCAAAGGCTGCAACCTGCAGTTCCTCTTGATTCATATGAACCTCCTATTTTATCTTCTCAAATATGTTAATAAAATCTTCAAAGTTATTGCAAGATATTAGCTGATTTTGCAATTCATCATTCTCTGTCAGAGAGACTATCTTTTTAGTCACAGTTGCCAAACCTTCGTTCCCATATATTGATGGAGATAGAAGAAATACTAGCTGAACATGTGAGCTTTGATTATCCCAGAATAACGAATCTTTACAAATTGCAACCGAAACCTTTCCCTCTGTACCAAAGGGCTGAATAGGATGTGGAACTGCAATTTTTTCAGAAAAAACGACTGAACTTAATTCTTCTCGCTGTTTAATTCCGTGAAGTAAAGATTGTTCAAACTCATTTGATTCACCAACAGATAAACCTTGAATCATCTTTTCAAGTAAATTTTCCTTGTCATATTTAGTACATATTAAAAAATTTTCTTTACTAAAATACTGTCTAAAGTTGTTGTTTTCAAACTTGCTAATCTTTGACGATTGTATATGACTTGAAGCTTGCATCTGATCCATAGCTTTGCGAATCATTTCCATCTCATCACTCTTAAGAAATACACTAACTTTAAAAACTGGAATTTGAAAATATAGATTTGATAAATCAACAGCCGACACTATAAAATCTATTCCTTTAAGTTTTTCTTGATTCAATTCATAATAGCCTATTACATCAACAACTTCTACTCGGTTCCCAAACTCCGTTTCCAAACGATTTCTTAACATTTGGGCTGCACCAAATCCTGTTGCACAAATAGCAAGAATATTAAACTTAGTACTCTCTTTGCTACGTTCCATAGCAGCTAAAAAGTGAAGACTTACATATGCTACTTCATCATCTGATATTGTCCACTCCAAGAACTTGTCCATATTTGCAAGAATTTCTCTAGTCATAAAGAAAATATCACTATAATTCTGTTTAATTTCATCTACCAAAGGGTTATTTAAGGTAATCCGGCTTTCTAAACGTACTTGTAGTGTCATTAGATGAGTTATCAATCCTTCAATTAGTTGGAAATCTGAAGAAAAGTTATACATATCATCTAATCCTAAATTCTGAAATGTTTTAAATAAAGATTTTTTTAAAACTTCTTCAGAAATATTCTTCTGATTTTTTTGACATTGTTGACTCTTAGCTAACAAATGCAAAGTAATGTAGTCTATTTCCTGAACTGGAAATTCCTGATTTGTTACTTGACTTACTTTAGAAAGAATTCTTTGGGCAACCTTTCTCTCTATTGCATCATCAGTCATCTGACAGTCTATATTTTTTATTTCAAATCCGGATTTTAAACGAATCATAGACAATGCTATGTGAACTACTAAATTCTGTAGCACAAAATCAGATAGTTTTAGGTTGGCCTCTTGACATTCATCCAAAACAATTCTAGCAAATTCTTCTAATGGAACAGTTTGATCAAAAAAGTTAAATTTCACATAACAATGTAATGTTTTTAAAAATTGATTCTCTAGGAAATAATGCATGATAAAACGTCGTTTATCACGTTCCTCACCTGAGACATAAACTCCTTTATTCGCCCTACTCTCAATAGACAAATTATACTCTGATAACATCACTCGTATCTTTTTGAAATCATGAGATAATGTTGAACGACTAACGTAAAGTTCATCAGCTAAATCATCAAAAAGAACTGGAACTTGCTCAAATAATAATTTATTTAAGATAAATACTAAACGATCATCACCTTTTGAAACCGCAGTTTTCGTATAGTCTTCTTCCAGTTCATAAGTTTGTCTAAACTCCTGGTAGGCACCTTGATTCTCAAAAAACATTTGATACCCTTGACCTTGTTTTGAAATCAACTGTACGCCTTGAATTATCATTGTCTTCTCAATTAATTTCAGTGCATTACGGACAGTTCTATCTGAACAGGATAAATATTCTGCCAGTTCTTTGCTTGTAACAAAACGTTCCTTATTTTTTATTAAAAATTGAAGGATATCTTTCTCTTTAATGTTTAGCACATTCATCTCCTCCTAAAACGTATGTTTTCTCTTCTAAAGGATTTTTACACTTAAATCAATTCACAGTAAACATAAGTCCTGAAAGAGTAAAAAATCAAATATTCTCAAGAATCAAATTAGCCATTTTTTCAATTCCCATTGGAATAGGAATATATGCTTGAGGAGGTATTTGTACAACTGGTTTTCCTGCTTTAGAACCAGCCTCTTCAAATTGCTTAAAGTACATTTTTGTTTGGGGACTAACAAGATATAAATCAAAATCCGCTGCTGCGATAGCTTTCCCTCCTTCAGTAGCACTAATAGCATCAACCACAATATCTTTCCCTTTTCCTTTTAGAAATTCTGTGGTTTTTTTTGCCATAAGTGATGAAGACATTCCTGCTGCACAAATAATTAAAGCTTTTGCCATAATATTTTCTCCTTTTCTTAAATCCAATCAAAGCTGTGCTAAGTTGGCTTATTTGTTATCTAATCTCATTATAAGATAAAGCGTTTTCAATGACAATTCCCTCATTTTCCTAAATGATATGGAAAAAAATTATTTATACTTCAATTTATAAAATAAAATTATTCCTGAAAATAGAAATGAAACACTATTTGCTAAAATCAAAGGTAAGTCACCTATACGAATACCATGAGCAAGCCACAATGCAATACCAATAACTTGCATAACATACATACCTAGAGCAATAGATTCCGTATCCTTTGTCTTAACTACACGAAAAACTTGTGGTAAAAATGCAAATGTTGTTAAAATTGCTGCAATACTTCCAATCATATGTTACCCCAATTTACTAAACAAACTGAGAATAACCTCAGTTTGTTTACACTATTCTACTGATTCACCATTAGATGAAATAACTTCCTTATACCAACCAAAAGATTTTTTCGGGGAACGATTATAACTTCCCTGACCATTATCATCTTTATCTACATAAATAAAGCCATAACGTTTCCGCATTTCACCGGTACCAGCCGAAACCAAATCAATACATCCCCATGGAGTATATCCCATTAAATCAACACCATCTTCAACTACAGCTTTTTTCATTTCACGAATATGGGCACCTAGATATTCAATTCTATAATCATCATGTACCATACCATCTGCTGCAACTTGATCTATAGCTCCAAAACCATTTTCAACAATAAAGAGTGGTAAGTGATAGTGGTCTGTAAACCAATTTAACGCATAACGCAAACCTTCTGGATCAATTTGCCACTCCCATTCAGAAGCCTTAACATAATTATTTTTTACTAAATCCTCTGTTTCAAGATAATCAAAATAAGGATTATTTTCACGATGAGAGTCAATAGCAAAGGACATATAGTAACTGAAACCAATGTAATCTACAGTCCCACCAAGTAAATCTTCTTTATCCTGGGCAGTAAAATCAACTGAAATACCTTTTCGTTCCCAATACTTGAAAATATGTTCAGGATATTTACCTAAAACATGCACATCAGCAAAATAATAACGCTTCTGCATAGCTTTCATTGCCATTAAGATATCCTTAGGATTGCAAGTAGCTGGATAAATTGGACACATCGCAATCATACAACCTATTTGAAAATCTGGATTAATCTCATGACCAATTTTTACAGCTCGTGCAGAAGCAACTAATTCGTAATGTGCTGCTTGATACATAATTGCTTCTCTATTATCACCTTCCTCATATACAATACCTGAGTTAGTAAATGGTGCAAAATCTTCCTGATAATTCGCTTGATTATTGATTTCATTGAAAGTCATCCAATATTTAACCTTATCTTTGTAACGTTTAAATACGACTTCTGCAAAACGAGCAAAGAAATCAATCAATTTCCTATTTTTCCAACCACCATATTCGGTCACTAAGTGATAAGGCATTTCAAAATGAGATAGAGTGATGACAGGTTCAATACCATTCTTTAAGCATTCATCA
The DNA here is from genome assembly GCF_001070715.1 of Streptococcus pseudopneumoniae. Classification (GTDB taxonomy): domain Bacteria; phylum Bacillota; class Bacilli; order Lactobacillales; family Streptococcaceae; genus Streptococcus; species Streptococcus pseudopneumoniae_H. Next base: position 8,514 of record NZ_JVRR01000013.1, on the reverse strand, counting down.
AAAAGATTATCATAAAACTGTAATCCTTCTTCATTCGGCTCTAACTCATCACCTTTTGGAAAAATACGTGTCCATGCAATAGAGGTACGGAAGCACTTGAATCCCATTTCAGCAAAAAGTGCTATGTCTTCTTTATAACGATGATAAAAATCTATCGCCTCATGATTTGGATAATATTTACCCTCTAAAACTCCCGAAGTAATTTCACGAGCTACTCCATGGCGACCAGCAGTCATAACATCGGCAACACTAATTCCCTTGCCACCTTCTTGCCATCCGCCTTCAAGTTGATGAGCAGCAACAGCACCACCCCATAAAAATCCATCTTTAAAAGTAGTCATCTTTTTTCCTCCTGACTTTGATACTCTTATTATAAACCTCAAACCAAAAGATGAAGACGCATTCTTTTTCCTTATTGTTAAGGAAAGAAGTAATTTCAAATGGAAATAGAACAATATCTTCTTGTATTTTCGTAATGATATCTTTACGATTTTCAATACTTTCAAACTACAAAAACTCTCACAATAATTCTAATCCCCCATGTCTATAAACGACTTATCGCTTTCTGGTATCCCAGAATCATCTTCTATATAACGTTCAACTTGCATCTGCAAGTGATATTTTTTTCTTAAATCTAAGATTTTCTGCATTGTCTTTGATTGATGATGTTTATCTAAAGCTTCTTGATTTATCCACTGATCAATAAGAAGAATAGTTCCCTCTTTTTCAATTGGTAGAAAATATTCGTATTTCAAGTTGCCTTTTTGATTTCTAATTTCTGCAACAATCCCTGATTCAAGCATTTCTCTTGCAAAATTTATTGCACTATCTCCATCGCCTTTATAATACACATGAATAGTCAATGTCATCCCATATCCTCCAAAATCATCCTTCAAATTTTTAAAAAACAAGTTTAGATGAGGATCTAAACTTGTTTTTTTATGAACTAATTATCTAACGTTTCGCCATTACTTTCAATCACTTCTTTATACCAATAAAATGATTTCTTTTTGTAGCGATTTAAAGTTCCAGACCCATCATCATTTCTATCTACGTAAATAAATCCATAACGCTTACTCATCTGGGCTGTTGAAGCTGATACTAAATCAATACATCCCCATGTAGTATAACCTAACAATTCTACTCCATCCTCAATAGCTTCACCTACTTGTTGTAGATGTTTTTTGAGATAATCAATTCTATAGTCATCATCAACAGTAGGTTCATCCGCACCTTCAATTAGAACGTCTTTAGCACCCAAACCATTTTCAACAATAAACAACGGCAACTGATAACGATCATAAAGATTATTCAACACTATACGTAAACCAATAGGGTCAACTTGCCAACCCCATTCTGAACTTCCCAAATAAGGATTAGCAATTCCTCCCAATAAATTTCCAATGCCTGATTGATAATTTTCAGGATCATGTGCTTGAACCGAACTCATATAATAAGAGAAAGAAATAAAATCCACAGTATTTTCAGCTAATAACTCCTTATCCCCTGATTCAAATTTGATATTGATATCATTTTCTTTAAAGAATCTTTGAATATATTTAGGATATTTACCGCGAGCATGAATATCTGAAAATAGATAATTCTGATTCTCAAATTCACGCGCAGCCAGCACATCTTCTGGCTTCGGTGTCATAGGATATGTTGGCATAGCCAAAACCATGCATCCAATTTTAAATTCTGGATTGATTTCATGTCCAACTTTCGTTGCCAAAGCGGATGCAACTAACTCATGATGAACCGCTTGATAAAGATCTTGTTTAGATAATTTCTCGACTGGAGTTGCAATACCACCACTTATAAAAGGAACATGTAAAACAGAGTTGATTTCGTTAAAAGTCAACCAATATTTGACTTTATTTTTATAACGATTGAAAACAGTTCTTACATAGCGCTCATAAAAACCAATCAAATCACGATTAACCCATCCATTATATTTTCTAGCCAAGTGAAGTGGAGTTTCATAATGTGATAATGTTACTAAAGGTTCTATTCCATATTTAGCTAGTTCGTCAAAAAGATTATCATAAAACTGTAAACCTTCTTCGTTTGGTTCCAATTCGTCACCATTTGGAAAAATACGAGACCATGCAATCGATGTTCTAAATACCTTAAAGCCCATTTCTGCAAATAAAGCAACATCTTCTTTATAACGGTGATAAAAATCAATTCCTTCCAATTTGAGATTATCTTCTGTAGGCAGTTCTGTAATGAATGGATTTAGATCGTTATCACTTACTGGAATTCCACCCCTAGGTGTCACATCCTGAACAGATAAACCTTTACCACCTACATTATAAGCACCCTCATACTGATTAGCTGCTGTAGCTCCACCCCATAAAAATTCTTTAGGAAATTTACTCATTTATTTTCTCCTTTGTTTTTTTCTATACTTATATTATAATTAAATAAAAGTGACAAATCTTGCACAATAATAGCAAAAAACGATACTATCCTATTAAGAGGAAACCTATGATTGATCTTGGACAACTACATAAAAACACGCCTTATAAAAATGAATTAATTCCCTATTCTCTTACCCGGACTATTATGGAAGATGGCCTACCTGATATCCTGTTTCACTGGCATACAGACATGGAAATCATATACGTACACGAAGGACAAGCAAGATTCCATATAGATACAGACTATTTTAACAGTGAAAAAGGAGATATTATTTTAATACGTCCTAATGCTTTACATTCTATACACCCAATTGAACATACTTATCACTACATGGATGCAATCAACTTTCAATTAGACTTAATTGGTTATTCTACAAAAGATTTTGCATCAATTCATTACTTACACCCCCTATATAACGGACAACTAGACTTTAAACGAGTGATTAAACCTAATCAACCTGGTTATACAGAAATTCGACAAACACTAATTAATTCAATGGAAATAGGATACTATAGGAAGACATTTTTTGAACTAGAATTAAAAAGTGAGCTACTAAAACTGCTTCATCTTCTCTTTCAATATAATTACGTTTATTCAAGTAAACAATCAATAGATGGTTATCGTAGAGAAGAAAAAATTAGAAAAATTATTGATTATATAAGCGAACACTATCAGGAAGATTTATCAATTAATCTACTAGCAAAACTATGTGGTTATAGTCCAACACACTTTATGAATTTCTTTAAAAAAAATTTAGGAGTTAGTTGTATGGACTATCTCATCCACTATCGTTTACGTAAAGCTACTGAACTCCTTCAACACTCTACTCTATCTGTTCTAGAAATTGCCTCATCAGTAGGTTTCTCAAACCTATCAAACTTTAATCGCCAATTCAAAAAAGTTTACAAAACTACTCCCCGAAAATATAGAGAAGAAATAGATAAATAGATATTTTACCTTAGAAAAGTATTACAATTAGCTAGAATAGCAGTAGAAACATTCATTATCATATTGTAAAATCAAACTAAAAAATGGAGTAGAAATATGAAAAAAATTATCTTTCTTGATGTTGACGGGACAATTGTTGACTACGATAACCACATACCCGATTCAGCTAAAATAGCTATCCAACAATCCCGTAAACATGGACACTTAGTATTCCTTTGCACTGGACGAAGTAAAGCTGAGATGCCAAACGAAATTTTAGATATTGGTTTCGATGGTATCATTGGAGGAAATGGTTCCTACATAGAGTACAAAAATCAAGTTCTCATGCATCAACTGATTCCGTATGAGACTGCCAAACAAGTTGTTGACTGGCTTGAATCAAGAAGATTAGAGTTCTATCTTGAAAGTAATAACGGATTATTTGCGAGCCGTAATTTTCGTGATGCTGCAAGACAGATACTACGCATCTATGCCTTAGGTAAAGGAGCTAGTGAAGACCAAATTTTAAACATGGAGCCAGAAGATGCGCTACATGGATTAGTTTATGGTGGAGAACTATATCGAGATGATCTTAATAAAATTAGTTTTATTCTCCATTCATACCAAGATCACTTAGATTCTAAAACAGCTTTCCCACAACTGAAAGCTGGTACTTGGGGAGGCCGAGGAGAATCAGCTCTATTTGGTGACTTAGGAGTAAAGGATATCAATAAAGCACATGCTGTTGACATCATTCTTAAGCATTTAGGAGCAAATCATACTGATACAATTGCTTTCGGCGATGCTAAAATTGATATTCCAATGCTCGAAACCTGCCATATTGGTGTAGCTATGGGTAATGGCGGTCCTGAAATACTAGCTATGGCTGATATGATAACAGATGATGTTCGACAAGATGGACTTTATAATGCCTTTAAAAAACTTAATTTACTGTAGGATGTTAAGATGAAAAAAACTCTCTATTTAATGCGTCATGGACAAACTCTTTTCAACAAACGTCATCTTATACAAGGTTGGTGTGATTCTCCGCTAACAGACTTTGGAATATACCAAGCTCGAGCAGCACGTGAATATTTCAAAGAACACGGAATTATCTTTGACAGTGCTTTTAGTTCAACATCTGAGCGCGCGTGCGACACTTTAGAAATTGTAACCGATGGAAAAATGCCTTATAAACGAATTAAAGGTCTAAAAGAATGGAATTTTGGTGTTTTTGAAGGAGAAAGTGAAGAACTTAATCCATCTATTCCTTACGAAAACTTTTTCGTATATTATGGTGGAGAATCACAAGCAGAACTACAAGATAGAATAAATTACACAATCAGTTCCCTTATGAAAGAAACAGAAGGAGACACAGTTCTCATAGTTTCTCACGGAGGTTCCATACGAAATTTTGCTAGAGTCTGGGAAAAATATGAAAAAGTTAAAATAGAAACGAATATGACAAATTGTTGCATTCTTAAATTCTCATATTCAGACGATATTTTTTATCTGGAAGAAGTTATCAATCATGATTTCAGTAACTGGAATAATAATTCTAATCAATAAAAATTAGATAGATAAATTAGTTTACTAGATTCGTTAGTTTTAACCATTATCATCTGCGACAACAAAAAGTCATGGAAATTTAAAAATCTCCATGATTTTTTATTTCTTTCGAATACGAGATAGATGGATTGTCAAATATAACTGCTCATCATCAGAAATAGAATACTGTCTAGTTTTTTCTAGGTGTAATGCAATCTTTTTAGTTGTTTCATATGCAATAGGATACTTCTGACACATTAGCTCAAACATTAAAGAATCATCCAATTCTTCTTGGTTTGTATTTGTTAATACACGCTCACAAAAAAATTTTAAATGAGTGATAAATCGTTGAACATAAATATCATCTTGTTCCAATGGAATTTCCAAACTATATTTCACGATAGTCATAATCTCTTCCATTAATTGTGTTAAATCTCGAGCATTTGAATTCTGATGATTCAACTCACTATTAACCAGGGTTAAAGCCATAAACCCCGCTTCATCATCGGGTAATTCTTGACCTAAATAGGAACTCAAAAGCTCATTGGCATATAAACCCGCCTCATACTCTTTAGGAAAAAAGCGTTTAATATCCCACATGAGAAAATTCTTCATAAAAAATCCGTCACGGATTCTTTGTTCAACTCCATACATATGATCTGCCAACGATAGAAAAGCTGTATCTTTAATAGCATTATCTAATTTACATTTAGCAAAAGATATGGCTTTATCTGCAACTTCTAATAATTCTACAGGAATTTCAAAAAAAACTTCTCTATGATTTTGAGATAAAATATAACGTTTATCTATTTTATTTTCATCAAGTTCATCATCAACTTTCTTACCAAATGCTAGACCTCTTCCCATTACAATGATTTCCTGATCTTTCATTTCAGATAAGACTACATTGTTATTAAATATTTTTTTAATTTTCATGATTTCACCCAATTATTAGTACCTATAGTATAGCACAAAAATGAGGTATGGAAGTTGAATCATCTTCCATACCTCCAATTAAACTATCCAATTTCAAGCAAGTTCTCTTCTAAGTTGACTTTACCACTTGCAATTGTGTTTACACTATGATACTTATTGGTATTTGTAACTATGATTGGTGTTGTAACTGAATAACCTGCTGATTTGATTGATTCAATATCAAAACTCAACAACAATTGACCTTTTTTAACTCTAGCACCCTGAACTACATGAGCTTTAAAGCCAGATCCATCTAACTCAACTGTATCCATACCAACATGAATCAGTAATTCAGCACCATCATCTGTTGCAAGACCAATAGCATGATTTGTAGGAAAGAGAAGACGAATTGTTCCATCTGCTGGTGCAACAACTTCCCCAATAGTTGGTTCAATAGCTACTCCACACCCCATTGCTCCACTAGAGAATACTGCATCTGTAGTCTCTGAAAGTGGAATAATATTTCCAACAAGTGGACTAGTAATAACCTGTTCTTTCACTCCAACTTTATCAGTTTCTAAATTTTTACCACCCTGTTTATTTTCCTTTTTCTCAAAAAGTGTTGGTACTGGTAAGAACATTTGAATTGCAAATGAGAGGATAATAGCAATTGCTGTGCCAACTAAAGCTGCATATAAACTTCCAAAATTACCATCTGGACTAACAAGAGATGGGTAAAGGAAAATCCCCAAAGCACCTACTGAATACATAGTTACGTTGAACATACCAACAAATCCACCAACAATACCAGACACTACACAACTGATTATAAATGGCGTACGCATTGGAAGTGTCACACCATAAATAGCTGGTTCTGTAACACCAAAGATTGAAGAAATCAAAGCTGGAGTAGAAATTGCTTTTACCTTGCTTTCTTTCGTTTTAAGAATAATTGCTGCAAGGACACCTGTTTGTGTAAAACATGGTAACAAAGCACCTGCTAGAATAACACCAGACCCTTTTTGAGTAAGTTCAAGTATTGCCAACGGTACAAGTCCCCAATGAAGTCCAAACATAACCATCACTTGCCATAAAGTACCTAGAAGAACTCCATAAATAATAGGATTAAAATTATAAACTGAACTTAAGAATGCCCCTAGTAAATCAGACGCTGTATTAGCGATAGGACCAACTAGTAGGAAAGTCAATGGAATTGAAACAATCAAAGTTACAAACGGCACCACAAAAAGCTTAACTGTATCTGGTGTAATCTTTTTGATAAATCTTTCAATTCTAGAAGCTACCCATACAGCTAGAATAGCCGGAATAACTGTTGATAAATAACCTCCTGCGGGCATGCTTAAAGGAATTCCAAAAAAGTTAGATGCTCCTAATTCAGTCAAACTCTTAACACTTGCTTCTAAGTTTGGATAAACTAAAGACGCAGCAATTGCTAAAGCAGTGAACTCATTCATCTTAAATTTACGAGCTGCATTCAAAGCAATCATCATTGGCAAAAATTGGAAAAATCCATCACCAGCTGCGGTCAGAACTAGAGCAACTCCATTATTTGCAGCAGTCCATCCGAAGAAAGCAGTTAAAATAGCTACAATCCCTTTTATAATTCCAGCTGCTGCCAGTGGGCCAAGGAAAGGTTGGAAAATACTTGAGACAATATCAATAAAAACATCTAAAGGATTCTTCTTAACACTATCTTCTTCATCAGCATCTACTGCTCCACTACCTTGTAAGCTACCTACTGCTAATACTTCTGCATAAACATCCGGAACATGGTTACCTATTACTACCTGATACTGACCTCCTGCCTTAATAACTGTGACTACACCATCTCGCTTCATGAGATATTCTGTATCAGCTTTACTTTCATCTTTAAGTGTAAAGCGTAAACGTGTTACACAATGTTTAACACTACTCACATTTTCACGTCCACCAACGTGATTAATAATATCTTGTGCTAACTCAGTATATTTAGCCATATTGAACCTCCTTATATTTTTTGGTCATCAGTTGACTACCTATTCCCGGAAAATAGGTAACAAAAAAACCTAAACACATACCAAATAGAAAGCTAAATATCGCTTCTTATCTCGTATTTGTTTAGGTTTTGCCTGCATGACCAGTAACAATCCATGAATTAAGTATATCACATTTTTTTATTTTTGCAAGCGCTTTTTTAAAAATTTTTTGAGAATTAAATAATGAAGTTTGGCATGAAGTTAGCGAACTACTGTCAACAGAAAATAATTGATCCAACTACTATAGTTGGTTGAGTTTGGAATAGTACGCTGTAGCTGCTAAAACATTTCTAGAAATTAATTTGACTTTCCTAATAGAGTTGTTCATATCTTATTTCAATCTACTATATATCATTATTACTTTAAGCATTTAATAAAAAACTTAGAGTTGTATTAAGGATAATTATAATCTTGATTTGGCTGATAAAACTAACTTCCAGGAGCATTTTCCCGAAATGAGAACATAATCATTTCTAATTAACATCCAATGGCTGCTGGTGGTTCACTTATCATAATCTTAAAAAGTAATGGTGTGAATTTTGCTAAAAATTATCAAAAAAACACCCCATGGTGTGAACCATGAAGTGTAGTAAATGCTGTATTGTAGCTGGGTCTTAACGTTTTGAGAATTGTGATGCTTTACGAGCTTTCTTAAGACCTGGTT
>NZ_JVRR01000012.1 GCF_001070715.1 Streptococcus pseudopneumoniae | reverse complement strand
TTCTTCGATTAGTCGATAAATGGCTAAACAAGGACAAATAGTGTCAAAAAAGACCTCAAGCTTATTTGGTCGTGAGCTTGGGGTCTTTTCTAGCCTATGATATAGAACTAGTACTCAATTCCTTTTTATTATCCCATAGTTCACAAAATTTGTCAAAGATTTATATTCTCTTGAACCTCTGTACTACAAGACGTTCAAGATTAAGCGAAAGTTATCGGAAAATGTTGTTTAGAACACTCCCCAAAAGCCTGAAATAGAGACAAAAAACTCCACCAGATTGGGTGACTCCCGAGTTTAGCACGTATGTGGTATAATATTCTACGGCACTGCTACACCGCCTGCGAAAGGAGGTGAGATAGCCCATGATGGAATTAGTACTCAAAACTATCAT
>NZ_JVRR01000011.1 GCF_001070715.1 Streptococcus pseudopneumoniae | reverse complement strand
TCAGCTCAAAACACTGTTTTGAGGTTGTGGATAGAACTGACGAAGTCAGTTACCTATACCTACGGTAAGGCGACGTTGACGTGGTTTGAAGAGATTTTCGAAGAGTATGAATTACTAATCTTTCTCGAAGCGCTATGACCCCTTTTTTGTCCCCTAAATACAAAAATAGCCCTTCGGATAAATTCCGAGGGGCTAGAAACGTTGTTAAATCAACGGCCGAACTTTTGAATTTCAAGGTTCGGGATAAAATAGTTCACTGAACTATTTTATTTTTTAAGGTTATCTTCCTATTATTAGATACTAAAAAATAGGCCTAAGCCTACTCAATATCTAACTTGATTTTCTCCAAAACTATTAAATTCAAATAAGTTGAGAAAACATAAAGGGTAACAAAAAGGAACTTAAAATGATGAGTTCAGCAGGCAAGAAACTAGCACGGTCAAACGTGCTTTTTTTAT
>NZ_JVRR01000010.1 GCF_001070715.1 Streptococcus pseudopneumoniae | reverse complement strand
ACGGCAAGGCGACGTTGACGCGGTTTGAAGAGATTTTCGAAGAGTATTAGCTTGGTTTAACTAGAAATTTGCTTAGTTGCCTTCTCCGCCAATTTTGACTGAAAATGAAAAACAATTTGAAAAAAATCCATACTTCCACTATAACATAGCCAAGCTACTTTGACTAGCATTTTCACTTGAATCTGAGGCCTTTTGGAAAATAATTTTTCAAAACATTTCCAGTCACCTTAGCAAAGCCCAACCCATTGCCTTGAACCAAAACTTGGTACCAACCATTTGGCAGACTTTCTGCCAGCTGAACGGTTTCTCCAGCGGCATACTTTACAAACGCTTCTTGGTCAATTTCAACCGACTGCTTGACCTGACTTGGTTTCAAGGCTAGACCAAGAGCAAAACTAGGCTCAAAGCGTTTCTTCTTAAAGGTACCCAGATGCAGTCCATTGCGAGCAATCTTGAATTTACCTAAATCTGGCAAGAGTTCTGGCAAGAGATAGAGTTGATCCCCAAAAGTCTGCAAGATCCCTCTTAGATTGACCTTCAAGTGTTTTTGGGCAAATTCCTGCCATAAGGCAACTTGTTCACGACTGAGATTGCTCTTACTTGCCTTACATTTTGGTGCTAGATTTTCACCTTTAAATTGTAGATGGGCTACAAACTGACCCTCTCCCTTAAAATGATGAGGATACATCCTAGCTGTTTCTGGCATATCAATTCCAGCTACCATTCCATTGATATGCTCTACTGGCAACAAGTCAAAATCATACTCCTCCAGTAGCCAATTGACAATCTCTTCGTTTTCCTCGGGGGCCCAGGTACAGGTTGAATAAACCAAGCGACCACCTTCAGCTAGCATGGTTACTGCATCTGCCAGAATTTCTTTTTGCAAGTTAGCACATTGACTTGGATAATCTAAGCTCCAATAGTCCATAGCATCTGGCTGCTTACGAAACATTCCTTCCCCAGAGCAAGGAGCATCAAGGACAATGAGGTCAAAATAGCCCTTAAAAACCTTGGCCAAACGGTCAGCAGATTCATTAGTCACTACGACATTTGTCGCACCAAAGCGCTCCATATTTTCTACTAAAATCTTAGCCCGTTTGCTTGAAATTTCATTGGAGACGAGAAGCCCTTCCCCTGCTAGATAGGCTGCTAGTTGAGTGGATTTACCTCCTGGTGCAGCTGCTAAGTCCAAGACCTTCATACCAGGACTTGGTTGGGCTACCTGAGCCACCATCTGGGCAGCGGGTTCTTGCGAATAAACCAAACCTGTAGCATGCTCAGGCGATTTCCCTGAAACCTTCCCATAGTGGCCCCAAGGGGTTTGAGGAATGGCATCAGGAAAGGAAACTTGCTCTTCTTTTAAGGGATTGACCCGAAAGGCAGAAACCGCTTCCTCCTCAAAAGAGGCAAGAAAATCTCTTGCCTCATCTCCTAGTATCTCTTCATATTTTTCAACAAATCCTTCTGGAAATTGCATTTAAGTTCTTTTCCTTTCGTAAATATAGGACTGAATTTCCTCCTGCATCTCAAGAGGCACCATCATGACCGCCTGTCTGCTTTGAAAATCAGGAGCTGCACCAAAAAGGGTCACAACCCGATAGCCCAGACTTTCCCCTAAAATACTAGCTGCGGCATAATCCCATGGTTGCAGATAGGTGACATAGGTCAACAAACGCCCTGACAAAATCTTGGCAAAACTAATGGCCGCACTACCATAGACACGAACACCGAGGACGGTTCGACTCAAATCAGCTAGTCCCCATTCATTGGTTTCCAACATACCACTATTCCCTGCAATGAGAAAATCTCCAAGTGGTTTAGTTTTAAAAGGAGCTAGAGGCTTATCATTTAGACAAACTGGAAACTTACCACCACCGTGATAACAATCTCCCTTGACCACATCATAAATGAGACCAAACTGTCCCTGACCATTTTCAAAATAAGCCATCATAACAGCAAAATCTTCCTGCTGGGCGACAAAGTTATTGGTACCATCAATCGGATCAATGACCCAAACCTTGCCCTCTTGAACCGAAGCTCTCAGACACCCTTCTTCAGCACAAATCTTATCCTCAGGATAACGGGACAAAATCTCACCCACCAATAGTTCCTGAACTTCCTTGTCCAGTCTGGTCACCAAGTCTGTTGGAGAGGACTTGGTTTCAACACACAAATCTTCCTGCATATGATCAAGGATGTACTGACCCGCCTTCTTAACAAGCTCTTTGGCAAATTCAAACTTACTTTCCAAGAGAAATCTTTCCTTCCCCTTTTTCCTTGGCAGCCTGAACTGCTCGGTAAAGCGAATAGCCACTAACCGTTTCAAATTCTCTCCCCAAACGTTTTTCTTCGCTCTTGCTTGGCACGACCGCCTTGAATCCCTTATAAGAGTCCAGTAACTTTTGAGCCTCTACCTTGCCTTCATAGGCAGCTTCAACATCATTAAAAAAAGAAAGCACTGAAGCAAGTTCTTCAGTGCTCCACGACAAATCTAGTGGGTAACTATACTGTTTGTTCATTAACTAATACCAGCTCTCATTCTTGCTTCTTTTAGTTCTTGCTTACGGTAACTACGAGGGAGAAAAGCACGAATCTCATCTTCATTAAAACCAATCTGCATACGTTTGGCGTCGATAATAATTGGACGACGCAAAAGACTAGGATACTGCTCAATCAAATGAAGCAATTCCGATACCGAAATACTCTCTACATCAATATTCAATTTTTGAAAAATTTTTGAACGAGTTGAAATGATGTCATCAGTACCATTTTCGGTCAAGGAAAGGATTTGTTGCAATTCTTTTCTTGTTAAAGGACTGGTCATAATATTGTGTTCCACAAAGGGAACCTTATGTTTTTCTAACCAGGCCTTTGCCTTACGACATGATGTACAGCTCGGTGATAGAAATAGTGTAATCATGCTTTTCTCTTCTTATCTATACTTTGCTACTTCTATTATACAAAAAAATAAAGCGCTTGACTAGAGATTTTTAGAAAAAAAGCCTATTTTTTCAAGAAAAATAGACTGTTTGCGAACGATTGATACTATTCAGAATTAGTTAATTCACTCTTATACTCTTCGAAAATCAAATTCAAACCGCGTCAACGTTGCCTTGCCGTACCCAAGTACAGCCTGCGGCTAGTTTCCTAGTTTGCTCTTTGATTTTCATTGA
>NZ_JVRR01000001.1 GCF_001070715.1 Streptococcus pseudopneumoniae | reverse complement strand
GTCGCCTTGCCGTACTCAAGTACAGCCTGCGGCTAGTTTCCTAGTTTGCTTTTTGATTTTCATTGAGTATAAGATAAAAACAAAGGGCCATCAAGTGATGTAGCCCTTTTGAGTTATACAAAGCAAATTACCATGCAAAAGCTGTCGTTGGAGCATTGAGCGCTTCTAGCCATTGCTTATTTTTTACAGGGCAAAGAGTTACGGATATACCTGCCATATCCAAACTGGTCATAAATGTTCCTGATTTTATAAAGGTAATAGCGACTCCTTCAATTTCTAAGAGTTGAAGGAGATCATTGAGAAATATGCCCATTTCTAGGTTGGTAGTAGTGCCTAGATTATTTACAAGCAATATAAATTGATCACCCTTTTTCCAATGATAGTGCAATCTTAATTTACTTATAATTTCATTTGCAAGGATTTCCGATGATTGGAATGGGACGATACGATATCCTTCTTCGCCATGTATCCCAATACCATAAGAAATATTTCCTTCTTCCAAGTTAAATAGTGGAAGGGTGGCTTGGGGGAGACTAGCCGATTTCGTTGCAAAGCCAATTGTTGCGATTTCGGGAGCAAGCTGATGACCTAAATCAGTTAGTTGCTCTATTTCGGCACCATTTTGAGCTGCATATCCTAGAACTTTATGAAGTAAAATAGTCCCTGCAAGCCCTCTTCCTCTAATTTGAAATCTATTGTGAGGTTCAATTGAAATATCGTCGTGTGCGAGACTATAGCTGACTTTAATTCCTTCTTTTCTAGCAGTGTTAATGGCCGAGCTAAATTCTTTGATGTCTGCTTCGAAATTTTTTACAATGATGAAGACACCGTGACCATTGTTTAAAAAACGAATGGACTCTAAGATTTCAGTTCTTGTAGGAGGAGTAAATAATTGGCCATGGATAGCAGCGGTAAGCATTCCTTCTCCCACATATCCAATATGAGCAGGTTCGTGTCCTGAACCTCCACCCGCCAATATTGGAACCTGATGGGGATTACGATTTTTTTGATAGACTAATGGTAAGGTAGGGTGCTTTTCTAATTTAGGATGACTTCTGACAGTTGCCGAAATGTAACTTGAAATAATTTTCTGTTTATGATTTGAAATAAATGTCATTGTGGTCTCTTTCCAATAATTGTCATGATTAGAAAGTCTGGTTGTGGAACTGGACTTTTTTTATTGACGTAAGCCTTCACGATTTCTGCTAGAGCATGTGAATGATAGTCTAACAAAAAACAAGTATAAGCAGATGAATCGATATCAATCTGACCGTATTCTCTTAAAATTTTTGATACAAGCAAGCGACAGTAGCTGATAAAGTGGTCATAGAAGTTATTTTGCCCTTGAATATCAAAAAGTTGAATATAAAAGTCACGCTCTTGTTCGAAATAAAAAAATAATTCTTGTAATAGTTTTTGGCCAGAAATGAAGTCCAAGTTATTGGTGATATACTCGGTTAAGTCATTTTCAAATATCCAGTCTAGCAGTTCATATTTGTCAAGAAAGTGATTATAAAAGGTCTGTCTACGAATGCCAGCTGATTCCATGATATCTACAATGGAGATTTTGTCAAATTCTCTAGTAGCTAATAGGTCTCTAAATGCCTTGGCAATCCGTTTTTTTGTAATGAGTGATGATGCCATAGGAAACCTTTCTTTTACTTACTTCATTTTACCAAAAAAATGTTTTAAACGGGTTTAAAAGGGGACAAATAATAGAATCTGTCCCTTATCAGTCAGCGATAAAAAATATATAATGAAAGCGAAAACAAAGGTAGATGCCGAAAGGAGTTTCTCATGAAAAAAATTATAAATGAACCGACACAAGTTGTTGATGAAATGTTGCAGGGATTGTCATTCATGCATGATGACTTGGTAGAACGCTTAGATGGTTTTGATGTCATCGTTAGAAAGGCAGAAAAGACAGGAAAAGTTGGACTCATTTCTGGTGGAGGTTCAGGACATGAACCAAGTCATGCTGGATTTGTAGGAGAAGGAATGTTGTCTGCTGCCATTTGTGGAGCAGTCTTCACTTCACCTACTCCGGACCAAATTTTAGAAGCCATTAAGGCGGCTGATGAAGGTGCTGGAGTTTTCATGGTCATCAAGAACTATTCTGGGGACATTATGAACTTTGAAATTGCACAAGAACTTGCTGAAATGGAAGGCATTGATGTAGCAAGTGTTGTGGTTGATGATGATATTGCGGTTGAAAATAGTCTCTATACCCAAGGTCGTCGAGGTGTCGCAGGTACTATATTAGTCCATAAAATTTTGGGAGATGCGGCTCGTTCTGGTAAATCATTAGCTGAAATGAAGGACTTGGCCGATAAACTTGTGTTAGAAATTAAAACAATTGGGCTGGCTCTGTCTGGAGCAACCGTTCCTGAAGTTGGGAAACCAGGTTTTGTTCTAGAAGATGATGAATTTGAATATGGAGTTGGTATCCACGGTGAACCAGGATATAAAAAAGAGAAAATGCAACCTTCAGCACAATTGGCTTCAGAATTGGTTGAAAAATTATCTGAAGGTTTCCAACTTAAGGCTGGTGAACGCTATGGGCTTCTCATCAATGGTTTAGGAAGCACTCCTCTTATGGAACAATATGTATTTGCAAATGATGTAGCTAAATTACTCCATGAAAAAGGTGTTGAGTTGGCGTTTAAGAAAATTGGAAACTATATGACTTCAATCGATATGGCTGGTTTGTCATTAACATTGATTCGATTGGCAGATGATGAGTGGTTGGATGCTCTAAATGCACCTGTTACTACACCAGCTTGGTAAAACTCAAGGAGGAAATGTCGCATGAATGTTGAACAAGCTCTTGAATGGATGAAGCTTTTTAATGAAAAGATTCAAGAACAGAAAGATTACCTTAGTGAGTTAGACACTCCTATAGGAGATGGAGACCACGGTGGAAATATGGCGCGTGGCATGGCTGCAGTTATGGAAAACATAGAAGGAAAGCAATTTGAGACCAGCAGTGATGTGTTTAAACTTGTGTCAATGCAACTACTGAGTAAGGTAGGCGGTGCTTCTGGTCCCTTGTATGGCTCTGCTTTTATGGGCATGGCCAAGGCTGATTCTCATTCGAAATTAGAAGAAATTTTACAAAATGGTTTGGATATGATTGTCAAACGTGGGAAAGCAGAAGTTGGAGAAAAGACAATGGTTGATGTTTGGACTCCTGTTATTGCTGCCTTGTCTGCTGGCCAATTGACTCAAGAGGTTATTGATAAGGTAGTGAATGCTACCAAAGATTTACTTGCAACTAAAGGAAGGGCATCTTATGTAGGAGAACGTTCTCTTGGACATATTGATCCTGGATCATTCTCATCAGGATTACTCTTTACTGCTCTTTTAGAAACTGGGGTGGTTTAATGGGAAGTATTGGTCTTGTTATCGTTTCACATTCCAAACACATTGCACAAGGTGTCGTTGAACTGATTAGTGAAGTAGCTAAAGATGTTCCGATTACTTATGTAGGAGGAACCGAAGATGGAGGAATTGGAACTAGTTTTGATCAAGTGGATAGGGTTGTTTCCGAAAATCCAGCAGATACTTTATTAGCCTTTTTTGACCTAGGATCTGCTAAAATGAACTTAGAAATGGTAGCTGATTTCAGTGATAAAAGTATCGTCATCAATAGTGTTCCAATTGTAGAAGGTGCCTATACTGCAGCAGCTCTTCTTCAGGCTGGTGCAGAACTGTCAGTTATTCAAACACAGTTGGCGGAGCTTGAAATCAATAAATAAGGAATTTTGCTATCATTCCTTTTATAGGTGAGCTATTGATTATCTCAACTATAAAATGTTAAGTAAATAATTTCAAAATCAGAAAGGAATTGCTTTGGGCAGTTCCTTTTTAATGTAAAAGGAGTGGAATCATAGCGTTTCTAAATTGTTAATACTCTTCGAAAATCAAATTCAAACCACGTCAACGTCGCCTTGCCG
>NZ_JVRR01000009.1 GCF_001070715.1 Streptococcus pseudopneumoniae | reverse complement strand
CGCTTGATTTCAGTATGGATAGTTTGAGGAGCTTTTCCAAGTAGAGAGGCAATTTCTCTATTTGATTTCCTTCCTTTTTCCATCGGCTATGAAATTTTTTCAATCAATCTTCAAAAAACACTTGAAAGTGTTTACAATTAGTGATAGAATGGAATAAGTAGAAACATGAAAACGAAATTTTCACATCTTCACTTTTGTAAGTAGATGTAGAGCTTCAATCGGTGCCTCTACTTGTAAAAGAATGTGTGGGATAGAAAGGGCAGGAAAAGGAATGAATGCAGATGATACAGTAACCATTTATGATGTCGCTCGTGAAGCAGGTGTTTCCATGGCGACGGTCAGCCGTGTGGTCAATGGCAATAAAAATGTAAAAGAGAATACCCGTAAAAAAGTGCTAGAGGTAATTGATCGTTTGGATTATCGTCCAAATGCAGTTGCGCGTGGTCTTGCAAGTAAAAAGACAACTACTGTCGGTGTCGTGATTCCAAATATTACCAATGGTTATTTTTCGAGTTTGGCTAAGGGGATTGATGATATTGCAGAAATGTACAAGTACAATATTGTTTTAGCTAATAGCGATGAAGATAACGAGAAAGAAGTTTCTGTTGTCAATACCCTCTTTTCAAAGCAGGTAGATGGCATTATCTTTATGGGTTATCACTTGACAGATAAAATTCGCTCAGAATTTTCGCGTTCACGTACTCCGATTGTTCTCGCAGGAACTGTCGATGTTGAGCACCAGTTGCCAAGTGTCAATATTGACTATAAGCAAGCAACGATTGATGCAGTGAGTTACCTTGCTAAAGAAAATGAACGTATTGCTTTCGTTAGCGGTCCGCTAGTGGATGACATCAATGGTAAGGTTCGTTTGGTTGGCTACAAGGAAGCCTTGAAAAAAGCAGGAATCGCTTATAGTGAAGGTTTGGTATTTGAATCTAAATATAGCTATGATGATGGTTACGCCTTGGCAGAGCGTTTGATTTCATCAAATGCAACTGCAGCAGTTGTGACAGGTGATGAGTTGGCAGCAGGAGTCTTGAACGGCCTTGCTGATAAGGGTGTGTCAGTACCAGAAGAGTTTGAAATTATTACTAGTGATGATTCACAAATCTCACGCTTTACCCGTCCAAACTTGACAACGATTGCCCAACCTCTTTATGACCTTGGTGCCATTAGTATGCGTATGTTGACTAAGATTATGCATAAGGAAGAGTTGGAAGAACGTGAAGTTCTCTTACCTCATGGTTTGACAGAACGTCGCTCAACACGAAAACGTAAATAGAAAAAATCAGGGAATCGAGAAGATTTCCTGATTTTGTGCTCTTAAACAAGAGATGTTGACTTAATGAATACCACAGAGCGGACTAGGCGGCTGGTTAAAGGCTGCGCAACACACTGCTTTGAGGTTGTAGATAGAAGTGACGAAGTCAGCTCAAGGCACTGCTTTGAGGTTGCAGATGGAAGCTGACGTGGTTTGAAGAGATTTTCGAAGAGTATTAGCCTTCCATATAGTCTTTCAAAGCCTGCCCTTTTAGTCCGGCATTGAGGGCAATGAGGAGTTTCAAGCGGGCTTTTTGGGCGTTGAGTTCTTTGACAAAGAAAACACCTGCCTTTTGCAACTGTACGCCCCCACCCTGATAGGCATAGACAGGTTCTGCGATACCGTTAAAGCATCGGGAAACCAGAGCGACTGGGATTCCTTTTTGCAGAAGGCTTTCTAATTTTTGAGCCGTTTCTTTGGGAATATTACCAGCTCCGAAGGCTTGGATAATCAAACCGTCCAATTGTTCCAAATCCAGCATATCAATCAGCTCATCTGTCATACCAGCATAAGCAGAGATGATAGGGACTAATCCTTGTATGTGATCCAGGTCAAAGCGAACACGAGGTTCAGCTGTTTTAAAGTAGAGAATTTCCTGTTTCATAATCAGACCGAGGGGGCCATGTGTTGGGGTCTGGAAGGTGCCGACGTTGGTCGTATGTGTTTTGGTAACATACTTGGCAGCGTGGATTTCATCGTTCATAACGACCAAAACTCCTTTGTCAGCAGCCTTGTCATCACTAGCCACCCGTAAAGCACTCAGATAGTTATAAACACCGTCACTACCGAGTTCATTGGAGCTGCGCATGGCCCCTGTTAGAACGATAGGCATATGGGGAACTTCCATGGTATCAAGGAAATAGGCTGTTTCCTCTAAAGTATCGGTTCCGTGTGTGATCACTACACCGTCGTAGTTAGCAGCTTCCTCTTTGATTTTTTGGTAGAGGGCCAGCATATGCTTGGGTTTGATATGGGGGCTTGGCAGGTTAAAAAAGTCCAAGGCGTGGACTTGGATTCCTTCAAGTGGGTTGGACACATGGTTCATGGGATTATCTGAACTCGTCACAACAGCGCCAGAAGCATCGGCCTGCATGGAAATAGTCCCACCCGTATGTAAAACAAGGATTTTCTTAGGCATGATTTACTCACTCTTTCTGAAATGTGGTATAATCATTGTATCACAAAAGGGGAGATTGGGATAGGATGGAAGTCAAAGCGGTTTTTTTTGATATCGATGGAACCTTGGTCAACGATCGCAAGAGTGTTTTGAAATCCACTAAGGACGCGATTAAGATTGTCAAAGAGCAAGGAGTACTAGTTGGTGTAGCAACGGGTCGAGGACCTTTTTTTGTTAAGGAATTGATGGACGATTTGGATCTGGATTTTGCGGTAACCTATAATGGCCAGTATATCTTTACTAAAGACAGAGTCTTGTTCACGAGTCCTATTTCCAAGTTGCATTTGCGCCATCTAATTAGCTATGCTAAAAAAGAGGGCAAGGAGATTGCCCTAGGGACCAAGGATGCCATGCTGGGTTCTAAAATCATGTCCTTTGGTCTGGGAACTTTTTCCCAACGAATCAGTCGTTTCGTTCCCTCTGTTTTAACTCGAACAGTGAGTCAGTCTTTTAATCGCATGGTCAGCAAGGTTGTTCCCCAAAAGGAAGAAGACCTGCTTCATCTGATGAATCAGCCTATCTATCAAGTTTTGATGCTGATGACGCCAGAAGAATCTGAGAAGGCGGCAGCTGATTTTGAAGACTTGAAATTGACACGTAGCAATCCTTTTGCTGCGGATGTCATCAATCAGGGAAATTCTAAATTAGAAGGCATACGTCGAGTTGGAAAAGAATATGGCTTTGACCTTAATCAAGTCATGGCCTTTGGGGACTCAGATAACGACCTTGAAATGCTGGCTGGTGTCGGTATGTCGGTCGCTATGGGAAATGGTAGTAGCAGTGTTAAGGAAGTTGCCAAGCACATTACCACTAGCAATCAACAAGACGGAATCCACAAGGCCCTGGAACATTTTGGTGTTTTGTCTTCAGAAAAAGTCTTTGTCAGCCGTGACTATCATTTCAATAAGGTTAAAACCTTCCATCACATGATGGATGAACGGACCCAAGAAGAACCTCGAGCTTGGGATTTAGAAGGTGCAACCCACAGGGCTGGCTTTAAAATAGAAGAATTGGTGGAGTTTGTTCGAGCTGCAAGTCCTTCGGAAGAGGACTTTGGGCAAGCTCTATCGCAACTTCATCAAGCTCTTGATAAGGCGGCAGATAAAGTAGCTAAGAAGACGCCTGCCCAGCAAGATTTGGTGGGGCAAGTGGATGCCTTGATTGACACGCTTTATTTCACCTACGGTAGTTTTGTCTTGATGGGGGTGGATCCAGAACGTATTTTTGATATTGTTCATCAGGCCAATATGGGGAAAATTTTTCCAGATGGCAAGGCTCATTTTGATCCAGTGACACACAAAATCTTAAAACCAGATGATTGGGAAGAAAAATATGCTCCAGAACCTGCTATTAAAAAGGAACTGCAGCGCCAACTCAAGGCTTATGAACGCCATAAAGAGAGAAATAATACTCAATGAAAATCAAAGAGCAAACTAGTAAACTAGCCGCAGGTTGCTCAAAGCACTGCTTTGAGGTTGTAGATGAAACTGACGAAGTCA